>CALFYL010000252.1 GCA_937952135.1 uncultured Planctomycetia bacterium | reverse complement strand
GACCGACCGCCCCGAGCGCCCGATCGAGGTCGAACGCGTCCCCGACGGAGAGCTGGTGTAGCCCGACGCAGGAATTCGCGAAGCGTTGTCGCGCTTCCCACGTCCCCGGTCTTCCAGGGGACATGTTCCTGCTCACCGCTCTGTTGTTGTCGCCCGTCGCCGCGCCCCAGACGCCGTTTCTCCCGGACACGCCGGACTGGCAGACGACCGGCTCGGTCGCCTGGGAGTACGTCGGGCGCGACGTCGCCGACGCGGGCGATGTGAACGGCGACGGCTTTCGAGACTTGATCGTCGTGGCGGCGGGCGCACCGAGCTTGCCCGGAGTGCACGGAACGGGGCGGGCCGACTTGTACTACGGGAGCGCCAACGGTTGGTCGACGACGCCGGACTGGACCGTTCGCGGCGGACTCCTGCACGGCAAGCAGATCGATCGCAAGGCGCGGAGTGCGGGCGACCTGAACGGCGACGGCATCGATGATCTCGTGCTGTCGGGAAGCAACAACACCAACGCGGACTACCGCGGCGGGGTCTACGTGTTCTACGGCAGCCCAGCCGGTCCCCACGGCGGCGTCGATGCGATCGCCGATCAAGCGGACTGGATCGCTCTCGGCGGACAGTCGCTCTACAACGGACTCGGCTCCGACGTCGTCGGAGTGGGCGACGTGAACGGCGACGGGTTCGACGATCTGCTCGCCGGCGCCGAAGGCCACACGATCCTCGGCGGACCGAGCCCGCGCGAAGGCGCCGTGTGTCTGTGGTACGGATCGGCGAACGGGCTCGGACCGATCGGCGCCATCGAAGGCGGCGGCGGCGCTGATTGGATCGTCACGTCGGGAGCGAGCTTCGCGGCGCTCGGCAAGCGCGTGCATGCTCTGGGAGACGTGAACAGCGACGGCTTCGCAGACTTCGCGATCACAGCCGACACCGGGCCGAACCTCCCGCCGCTGCTCCATCGCCGACACTGGATCTACCTCGGCGGGCCGAACGGTCCGGCGGCCGGTCTCGCCGGAGCGTGGGACACGATCGGCGGCTCGGAGTTCGGCTACTACATGAGCTACGACCTCGCGGTCGGCGACTTCGACCAGGACGGCTGGCGCGATCTCGTCATTCCCTACCCGGGTCAGTTCTTCCCCGGACATCTCAATCCGGTGTTCCTCTACCGAGGCACGCCGAACGGCTTCCAGCTCTCGTCTTGGGGTCTACCCCACGACTTCACGCATCAGTTGGTCGGCGAGAGCCTCGAAGCCGGCGACATCGACGGCGACGGCGTCGACGATCTCGCCATCGTCGTCGGGGTGACGACCAACAGCCCCACTGGCAACACCGGGAAGGTGCGCGTGTACCGCGGCCGCGGAGCGGGGTACATCGAGCCGCTCGACACGCTTCCGACGTGGGAGTGGTCGTTCCCGTCGCTCAACTCGGGTCCCGCGGCGCGCGTTGCGCTGCTCGGATCGGATGAGCTCGGCTATCCGCGCACGGTGGCGATCGGCGAGCCCGACGGCGACGCGAACGGCGTGCACCGCTGCGGACGCGCGTCGCTGTTCGGCCGCGAACTGCCGGAGCTCGAAACTTGCCCGACGGCGAAGCCCGACTGGCAGCTCGTCGGAGTTCCCGACGAGAACCTCGGCCGCTCGGCGGCGCTCGCCGACTTCAACGGCGATGGCTTCGACGATGCGCTCGTCGTGCGTCGGCCGCGCAACGTGAACGATCCGCACCTCGAGCTCTACCTCGGCGGCGCGTCGGGATTGGCGAGCACGAGCGCGTGGTCCTATCGCTTCACGGAGTCGTTCGCGCTCCACGGCGTGTCCGTGTGCGAAGCGGGCGACGTGAACGGCGATCAACGCGCCGACGCGCTCGTGCTGCTGCGCGGGAACTCGTACTGGCCGGGCGCGACACTCTCCGGACGCGGCGCGTACGTCTTCCACGGGACAGCGAGCGGTCTCTCGGCGCAGCCGAACTTCTCCGCGACTCCGACGTCGACCGCGCCGACGCAGTTCGCGCGCGCTGGCGCAATCGTCGGCGATCTCAACGCCGACGGATTCGACGACGTCGCGATCGGCGCGCCGGGCTGGGAGCAGTTGCCGGCCTACTACAACGATCCGTTCGACGTGCCGGGCGCGGTGTACGTGTGGTACGGCTCGGCGAACGGCGTCAACGGAGGCGTAGCTGGCAACGAGTCGAACGCCGACTGGGTCGCGACGCACACGAACTCGACCTCGTACCTGGGCGAGCGCATCCGTCGCGCGGGCGACGTCGACGGAGACGGCGTCGACGACCTCGTCGTCTCGGCGCCGTTCCTCACGGTCGGCTCGCAGCCCAATCACGGAGCAATCTACGTGTGGCGCGGATCGACCAACGGCCCGAACAGCGGAGCGCCGGGCAGTCCGACGAGCCGCTTCCAAGAGCTCGTCGGTCCACCGAACAGCCACGCGTTCGGCCTGCACTTCAGCGCGGGCGTCGATCTCACCGGCGACGGGAGGACGGATCTGCTGACGCGCGCGCCGGGCAGCACCGTGGGCGACGGCTTCGAGTTGCGCGCCGCGAGCGCCGCGGGCTTCGAGACGCTCGCGTCTTGTCCACTTCAACGAACGGATCGCTACGGCTTCGGCGCCGGCTTCGCGTCGATCCCCGACTTCGACGGCGACGGCATGAACGACGTCGTGTCGATCACTCCGGCCGCGACGGGCACGAAGCCGCAGGACGGACGGCTCGACATCTTCCGCGGACGCGCGACCGCCGGTGCAAACGCCGTATCGCCGGCGGCGGTGTGGCGCGCCGCAGGCGACCAAGCGTTTGGCGGACTCGGCAGCGCGTTGCTGCTCGCACACGGCGACGTGAACGGCGACGGACTCGCCGACATCCTCACCGGAGCGCCGCCCTTCGACGGAGCGAGCGGAGACGAAGGGCGCTTCGTCGCGTACTACGGAACGCTCCAGACGTTGCTCGACGTCACGCCGACGAACGTCCTTGTCGGAGGAACGCTGCGCTTCGCGCACCTCGGCTGGCGCGAGAACGTCGCGATGGGCGTGGTCGCGTTTCGGCCCTCGAATCCGACAGCGCTCGTGCTGCTCGGCCGCGGAACGACCGACGCGGACGGATGCTGGATCGGCGACCTGCCGCTGCACCCGGCGATGACGCCCGGCGTGTGGAACGTGCAGTCGATCACGATCGAGCCCGGCTTCGGACGGCGCTACAGCGAGATCCGAACGGTCACCGTGCAGTGACGCGTTCGCTCGCGCGTCGATCTCGACGAAGGCCAGGACGCGCGGCCGGTCGATGCCGAGTTCGTGCCGCCGGGGGAGCTGGTGTAGCCGAGAGCGGAAATTCGCGATGCGCTGTCGCGCTCGGGAGGCGCCCGGTCTTCCAGAGGGCATGCTGCTCCTCACCGCCCTCTCGTTGTCGTTCGTCGCCGCTCCCCAGACGCCGTTCCTCCCCGCCACGCCGGACTGGCAGACCACCGGCACGCTCGCGTGGGAGTTCGTCGGCCAAGACGTCGCCGACGCCGGGGACGTCAACGGCGACGGGTTCCGCGACTTGATCGTGGTCGCGGCGGGATCGCCGAGCGTGCTCGGTGTGCACGGCAGCGGGCGCGCCGACCTGTACTACGGCAGTGCGAGCGGTTGGTCGACCACTCCCGACTGGACCGTGCGCGGCGGACTGCTGCACGGCAAGCAGATGGATCGCAAGGCGCGTTGCGCAGGCGACCTGAACGGCGACGGCATCGACGATCTCGTGCTATCGGGCAGCAACAACACGAACGCGAACTACAGCGGGGCGGTGTACGTCTTCTACGGCAGCCCGGCGGGGCCGCACGGCGGCGTCGATGCGATCACCGATCAAGCGGACTGGATCGCTCGCGGAACGGCGACGCTCTACGCGGGGCTGGGATTCGACGTGGTCGGCGTCGGCGATGTGAATGGCGATGGGTTCGACGACCTGCTCGCAGGCGCCGAAAGCCACTCGGTCCTCGGCGGACCTAGCCCACGCGAAGGAGCTGCATTCCTGTGGTACGGCTCGGCGAACGGACTCGGACCCGTCGGAACCCTCACCGACGGCGGCAGTGCGGACTGGACCGTCACGTCGGGCGTCGGTTCCGCCGCGCTCGGAAAGCGTGTGCACGCACTTGGAGACGTCAACGCTGACGGCTACGCGGACTTCGCGATCACGGCCGACACGGGGCCGAACCTTCCTCCGAACCTCCACCGTCGTCACTGGTTCTACCTCGGCGGGCCGAACGGTCCGGCGACCGGACTTGCCGGCGCGTGGGACACGATCGGAGGATCGGACTTCGGCTTCTACATGAGCTACGACCTCGCGGTCGGCGACTTCGATCAGGACGGTTGGCGCGACGTGGTGATCGCGTTCCCGGGCCAAGTGTTCCCGGGCGTACGCGAGCCGGTGATGCTCTATCGAGGCGGACCGAGCGGCTTCCAACCTTCTCCGTGGATGCTGACCGGCGACTTCCAACACCAGCAGGTGGGCGTGAGCCTCGAGGGGGGCGACTTCGACGGCGACGGCGCCGACGATCTGGCTGTCGTGGTCGCAGCGGCCATCGCATCGGGTCCCAACATGGCGCAGGTCCGCGTCTTCCGAGGCGTCGGCGCGGGCTACGCGTCCCCGATCGAGACCGTGCCGGCGTGGGAGTGGTCCTTCCCGACGTTGCTCTCCGGCCATCTCCTGCACTTGCAGCTTCTCGGGGACGACGCGCTGGGTTTTCCGCGCACGCTCGCCGTCGGCGATCCGGGAACGACGCTCAACGGGTTGAACAGCTGCGGACGCGCGTCGCTGTTCGGCCGCGAACTGCCGGAGCTCGAGGCTTGCCCGACGGCGAAGCCCGACTGGGAGCTCGTCGGCGTTTCCGACGAGAACCTCGGCCGCTCGGCGGCGCTTGCCGACTTCAACGGCGATGGCTTCGACGATGCGCTCGTCGTGCGTCGGCCGCGCAACGTGAACGATCCGCACCTCGAGCTCTACCTCGGCGGCGCGTCGGGATTGGCGAGCACGAGCGCGTGGTCCTATCGCTTCACGGAGTCGTTCGCGCTCCACGGCGTGTCCGTGTGCGAAGCGGGCGACGTGAACGGCGATCAACGCGCCGACGCGCTCGTGCTGCTGCGCGGGAACTCGTACTGGCCGGGCGCGACACTCTCCGGACGCGGCGCGTACGTCTTCCACGGGACAGCGAGCGGTCTCTCGGCGCAGCCGAACTTCTCCGCGACTCCGACGTCGACCGCGCCGACGCAGTTCGCGCGCGCTGGCGCAATCGTCGGCGATCTCAACGCCGACGGATTCGACGACGTCGCGATCGGCGCGCCGGGCTGGGAGCAGTTGCCGGCCTACTACAACGATCCGTTCGACGTGCCGGGCGCGGTGTACGTGTGGTACGGCTCGGCGAACGGCGTCAACGGAGGCGTAGCTGGCAACGAGTCGAACGCCGACTGGGTCGCGACGCACACGAACTCGACCTCGTACCTGGGCGAGCGCATCCGTCGCGCGGGCGACGTCGACGGAGACGGCGTCGACGACCTCGTCGTCTCGGCGCCGTTCCTCACGGTCGGCTCGCAGCCCAATCACGGAGCAATCTACGTGTGGCGCGGATCGACCAACGGCCCGAACAGCGGAGCGCCGGGCAGTCCGACGAGCCGCTTCCAAGAGCTCGTCGGTCCACCGAACAGCCACGCGTTCGGCCTGCACTTCAGCGCGGGCGTCGATCTCACCGGCGACGGGAGGACGGATCTGCTGACGCGCGCGCCGGGCAGCACCGTGGGCGACGGCTTCGAGTTGCGCGCCGCGAGCGCCGCGGGCTTCGAGACGCTCGCGTCTTGTCCACTTCAACGAACGGATCGCTACGGCTTCGGCGCCGGCTTCGCGTCGATCCCCGACTTCGACGGCGACGGCATGAACGACGTCGTGTCGATCACTCCGGCCGCGACGGGCACGAAGCCGCAGGACGGACGGCTCGACATCTTCCGCGGACGCGCGACCGCCGGTGCAAACGCCGTATCGCCGGCGGCGGTGTGGCGCGCCGCAGGCGACCAAGCGTTTGGCGGACTCGGCAGCGCGTTGCTGCTCGCACACGGCGACGTGAACGGCGACGGACTCGCCGACATCCTCACCGGAGCGCCGCCCTTCGACGGAGCGAGCGGAGACGAAGGGCGCTTCGTCGCGTACTACGGAACGCTCCAGACGTTGCTCGACGTCACGCCGACGAACGTCCTTGTCGGAGGAACGCTGCGCTTCGCGCACCTCGGCTGGCGCGAGAACGTCGCGATGGGCGTGGTCGCGTTTCGGCCCTCGAATCCGACAGCGCTCGTGCTGCTCGGCCGCGGAACGACCGACGCGGACGGATGCTGGATCGGCGACCTGCCGCTGCACCCGGCGATGACGCCCGGCGTGTGGAACGTGCAGTCGATCACGATCGAGCCCGGCTTCGGACGGCGCTACAGCGAGATCCGAACGGTCACCGTGCAGTGACGCGTTCGCTCAGGCGTCGAGCTTGAACGTGCGAGCGAGCCGCGCGAGCGCGCGTGAGAGCAACACACGGCTGTGCGACTCGTCGATGCCGAGCTCGGCCGCGACCTCGCGGTGCGGCCGCTCCTCGAGCACGGCGAGCCGCAGCACCTGCGCGTCGCGCCCGCCCAACGCATCGATCGCCGCGCGCACGGCTTCACGGCGCTCCGCGGTCTGCGCGATGCGGCTCGGCGTCTCGCTGATCGCGGGCGCAAGCGCGTCCGGCGGCGCGTCGGACCGATCGAGGCGCTCGATCTCGCGCGCCGCGTCGCGCCGTTGCGCTCGATGGCGCCGTGTGCGAGCGCGGATCTTCCACAGCGCCGCCTCGTACAGCCATTGCTTGAAGGCCGAGTCACCCACCAGCTCGAGCCTCCCGTCGTCGACGTGCTCGAGCACGTCGCGGCACACGGACTGCGCGAGATCCTCGGCCGACTCCTTCTCGAGCACGAGCTCGGGCGCGCGACGCCGCAGAAACCCGCGCAGCCCGGGCAAGTGCTCCGCGAGCAACGCCTCGACGCGCACGGCGCGCGACTGGCCAGCGCTGGAATCGTGCTCGAAATCCGCCATGTCAGGTGTCGCGTTCGAGCGTAGCATCGCCTTGGAGAGTCGTCGTTGCTCGCGAACCTGACATGACCGACTCCGAATCGACGGACGCTGCTCGCGCCGACACGGACCCGCTCGACGAGGTGCTCGCCAAGTGCCTGCGCCAACCGGCGCACGTCCGCGCCCGCGCTCTCGACGCAGCGTGCGCAGCGAATCCCGAGCGCGCAGACGAGCTGCGCCGACGCCTCGCGTTGCTGCGCGCGCTCGGACTCGCCGACGCAGCCGGCGCCGAGTCGGATCCCGACGTGCGCGAGCCGCGGTCGTTCGGCGACTTCGAGCTGGGCGAAGTGCTCGGCGTCGGTGGAATGGGCGTCGTTCACCGCGCCCGGCAGATCAGCCTCGACCGCGAAGTCGTGGTCAAGCTCGTGCGGCCCGACCTCGCGCACTTCGCCAACTCTCGCGAGCGCTTTCGGCGCGAGGCGGAAGCCGTCGCGAAGCTCAGCCACCCCGGCATCGTCCCGATCCATCTCGTCGGCGAGCACGACGGCGTGCCGTACTTCGCGATGGAGTTCGTCGACGGCTTCTCGCTCGCCGAGCGGCTCGAAGAGCTCGAGGGCCGCGCGCCCGAAGGACTCCTCGGCGCCGATCTCGCGCCGGGCTTCGTCGGACGCGGCTGGGTTGCAGCGTGCCTCGAGGTCGCGCGCCAGATCGCGGAGACGCTCGCGCACGTTCACTCGCGCGGCATCTTGCACCGCGACGTCAAGCCTTCGAACGTGCTGCTCACCGCCGAAGGCCGCGCGCGACTCGTCGACTTCGGCCTGCACGTGATCGCCGGAGACGAGAACCCGCGCCGCGAGCGCTTGACGCGCGAAGGGGCGGCGCCGGGCACGCTGCTGTACATGGCGCCCGAGCAACTCGAGCGGGGCCGCTACGACGTGCGCAGCGAGGTGTACGCGCTCGGCGTCACGCTGTACGAGCTGCTGACGTTGCAGCCGCCCTTTCGCGGCGCCGACCGCTCGTCGACCGAGCGTCTCGTGCGCGCCGGCGCGGCGGATCCGATCCGACCGCGCAATCGCGCCGTCGGCGCGGACGTCGAAGCCGTCGTGCGCAAGGCGCTGTCGGTCGATCCCGCGAGGCGTTACCCGGACGCCGTGGCGTTCGGCGACGACCTCTCGCGCGCGCTCGAGGGGCGTGCCGTGCAGGCGCGGCCCGACAGCGTCGCGTACCGCGTGCGACGTTGGGCCATTCGTCAGCCCGCGCTCGCGACCGCAGGCGCGGCCGCCGCGTTGCTCGCCGTGGTCGCTCCGACCGTCGTCATCGTGCAGCAACGCGAGAACAACGCGCGGCTGCAGCGCGCGCTCTCGGATGAGCGGCTCGCGCGACTCGAAGCCGAGGATCTCACGGCGTTCGTCGTCGACGTGCTGCAGTCGGCCGATCCGAACGTGTCCGACGACAACCAGGCGATGCGCCGCGTGCTCGAACAGGGCGTCGCGCGCGCGAGCGAGCGCCTGGCCGAGAGGCCCGGCCGACGCGGCGTCGTGCTGAGCGTGCTCGGGAGGATCCACGGGAGCCTCGGACTCGACGAGGAAGGCGTAGAGCTGCTCACGACCGCCGTGACGACGCTCGCTGCCGAACATGAGCGGCTTCGAGCGAGCGGCGCGCCCGAGGACGTGCTGCGCATCGCTCGCCTCGATCTGGCGGAGTCTCGCGCGCGGCTCGCGAGCCTGCTCGAGGTGCGCGATGCGATCGTCCCGGCGCTGAGGCAGCGGCTGGCGCTCGTGGACGACCTCGCGGCTGCGCACGGCGTGGACTCGTGGCGCGTCGCTCAAGCCCGGGCCGACGCCACGCGGCTCGGCGCGCGAGCGCCGGTCGGCGCTGTCGAAGGGCACGTCCCGCCGACTCCGGCCGAAGTCGATCGCGCACTGCGCGCGGCGGTTGCAGCGATCGAAGCTGCGCCGGACAGCGACGCGCACGAGCGCGCGCGCGCCAGCGGCTGGCTCGGCTCGCACCTGGTCGACGCCGTCCATCGCACGCCGCCCGCTGAACGCCCGGCGCAACTCGCGGAAGCTGGAGAGCTCCTCGAGAGCTCCATCGAAGCCTTCGCCGAAGCGCGGCTCGAGCACACGCTCGAGTGCGCGGACGCGACGATGGCGCTCGGCGTCGTGCGCAAACAGCAAGGCGAGCTCGAAGCCGCCGAGCAGAGCTACCGCAGCGCGATCGAAGTGTTCGAACGGCGCTTGCCGGCGGATCACTACCGCCTCGCGGGCGCGCTGGTGAACCTCGCGGGCCTGATCGACGCGCGTGGAAAGCCGGCGCAGGCGGTCGAGCCACTCGAACGCGCGCTCGCCATCTTCACGCGCCAGTTCGGGCCCACGAACAAGATGACCGTCATCACCGAGGGCAACTTGCTCGGGACGCTGATGCGCCTGGGTCGCACCGAGGGCCTCATCGAGCGCTTCGACGCGCTGATCGAACACCAGCGCGAAGCGTTCGGGCCGGCGAGTCTCTACCTGTCGGCGAGCTTCGACCGGCGCTCCGAACTGCGTCGCATGGCCGGCGATCTCCCCGGCGCTCGGGCCGACCTCGCACAGGCCCAGGACATGGTCTCGCGCATCGTCGGGCCGGACAGCGCCGAGTCGCTCCGGCTGAAGACGCGACTCGCGGCGCTCGACAACGAGTCCCAGTGAAGCGCGTGTCGTCCGGGCGCGTTCAACTTGGCGGACAGTGACCTTGCCGGTGCGCGAGCTGCGTATCCTCGGGCGCCATGAAGGCCGACAGGAATCGACTCGCGGACGCAGACAGACGGATCGGTGGGAAGCGCCGGTCCGAATCCGAATCGGCGGCGCTCGGGAGGCTCGTCTGATGGCCATCGAGCAACGCTTCCAGGAGTACTTCGACGCGCTCGACCGCGC
>CALFYL010000251.1 GCA_937952135.1 uncultured Planctomycetia bacterium | reverse complement strand
CCATTTTGGTCCGGCCGGCCCGGCTCGATGAACACCGGAATCACGCCCAGGCGCATGTTACCGGTCACCAAACGTGACCCCCCTTTCGGGCAAGAAACGTGACCCCCCCCCAGCTGGCGGTTGCGCGCTGCAGTAGCCGCAGCCGCTCAGTGGCCCGCGGGATCGCGTAGGGAGCCCGAAGGGCGACCGGAGCGATCCCGCGGCGCCGCCGAGGGTCCCCCTGGAGGTCATCTCTCCGACTCCGACTCCAATGCTCCGTGCGACTCGAGCCTCGAGGCCGTCGCAGGAGCCCGAGGTGATTTCCATGTCTACGTTTCTCGCAGTTCGTGCGCTCCACGAGGAGCGCGTTCCCAAGAAGACGATTGCCCGGCGGCTGGGCATCAACGTGCGCACCGTGCGCGCGCACATCCGCCTCATCTCGCGAGGCGCCAGCGAGCCGCGCCGCGCGGCGGTTTCCAAGAAGCTCGACCAACATCTGCCCACGATCGAGGCCAAGGTGAGCCAAGGCTTGTCGGCGGTGCAGATCTTCCAAGATCTCTCCGAAGATCCGCTGTTCGACGCCTGCTACGAGACGGTCAAGCGCGCCGTACGCAAGCTGCGCGTCGACGAGCCCGAGGTGTACAGCCGCATGAGCTTTGCTCCGGGCGAGGAAGCGCAGATCGACTTCGGCGAGATCGACATGCTCGATGTTGGCGGCGAGCAGCGGCGCGTGTGGCTGTTCGCGATGACGCTGTGCTACTCGCGCTACAGCTACTACGAGCTGGTGCTCGACCAGACCGTGCCGACTTTCCTCGGCGCGATCCGCCGCGGCTTCGAGCACTTCGGCGGCGCGCCGGCGCGCCTCAAGCCCGACAACTTGAAGTCCGCGGTGCTGATCAACGCGCTGGGCGAGCGGCACTACCAGGAGGACTTCTTCCGCTTCTGCCAGCACTACGGCTGCGTGCCTGACGCGGCTCGGCCGGCGACGCCGACCGACAAGGGCCGCGTCGAGCGCGACATCGGTTACGTCAAGGGCAGCTGCTTCGCGGGCCGGCAGATCAAGCGCTTCGACGAGGCCGTCGCGTGGCTCGCGCGCTGGCACGGCGAGGTCGCGTCGCTGCGCGTCCACGGCACGACGCGGCGGCGGCCGATCGATCTCTTCAACGAAGTCGAACGCGCCGCGCTCAAGCCGCTGCCGAACGAGCCCTACGAGATCGCGGTCTTCACGCACAACAAGGTGCGCAAGGACTGCCATGTGCAGGTGCTCGCGAACTTCTACTCGGTCCCGTACACGCTGGTCGGCCAGACCGTCAGCGTGCGGCGCACGGAGCAGCGCATCGACGTTTTCGCGGGCGGAGAGCGGGTGGCGAGCCACGTGCGCGCCATCGGCCGCGGCAAGAGCGTGACCGACCCGGCGCACTATCCGCCGACCAAGCGTCGCGCCACGCAGGAGATCCATCGTGAGCGCGTCGAGCTGGTGCGTGCGGCGGGGCCGCACACGCAGGGCTACGTCGGGCGACTGCACGATGGGCGGTGGGTGTTCGGCGATCAGATCGCGCGCCTGGCCAAGCTCGTCGAGCGCTTTGGCGCGCCGGCGGTCGAGAAGGCCTGCGCGCGAGCGCTGCACTTCGGCGCGCTCGACGGCGCCGCGTGCATCGAGAAGATCTTGGTGCGCGGGCTGCAGGAGCTCGAGCTCGAGCCGCACGGCGTCCGCGCAGGCGCAGGCCGCGACTTCGGCCGCGAGCTGCGCGAGTACGACCTGGCGCTGTCGCGCTGCAAGGAGGCGTCATGAGCAGCGCTCTGGACACCAAGCTGCGGCGCTTGCGGCTGGGCTGCATGGCGAGCTCCTCCGAGGCGCAGAACGCCGAGTCGCTCAAGCACAAGCACAGCTACCTGGAGTTTCTGCAGGCGCTGGTCGACGGCGAGCTGGAGTCGCGCGAGAACAAGGGGCTGCACAAGCGCATCAAGAGCGCACGCTTCCCCAACGCCAAGACGCTCGAGGAATTCAACTTCGACTTCCAGCCCAAGCTGGACGTCAAGCTGATCAAGACTCTGGCGAGCTGCGACTTCGTCGAGCGCAAGCAGAACGTGATCCTGGTCGGCCAGCCGGGCACCGGCAAGACGCACCTGTCGATCGCACTAGGCATCAAGGCCTGCCAGCGCGGCTTCGACGTGCGCTTCACGACGGTGCAGGAGCTCGCGGCGCGGCTGCGCAGCGCGCACGCCGATCACTCCGTCGAGCAGGTGATCCAAGAGCACATCGAGCCCGAGCTGGTGATCCTCGACGAGCTGGGCTTCACACCGCTCGACCGGCTGCTCGCCGACGCCTTCTATCGCATCATCGCCAGCCGCTACGAACGCTCCAGCCTGGTCGTCACCAGCAACAAGAGCTTCGAGTCGTGGGGCGAGGTCTTTCCCGACCCCGTCATCGCCAGCGCCATCCTCGACCGACTCGTGCACCACGCCCATCTCGTGCCGATCGTCGGCGACTCCTTCCGCATGAAGAACCTCAAGCAGCGCAAGCAAGGAGGCCCCACGCCCAAGAACTGACGGCCCGGCAGGCCGCATGAACACCACCTCCAGGGGGGGGTCACGTTTCCTGCCCGCAGGGGGGTCACTTGACTTGCCCGCTCACAC
>CALFYL010000250.1 GCA_937952135.1 uncultured Planctomycetia bacterium | reverse complement strand
TGCTCTGGCTCCGTACCTTACACTCCGCCGCGATGCTCGACCTTCGATCGATTTTGGCCACGAAGCGCGACGGCGGGCGCCTGAGCGACGCGCAGATCCGCGACTTCCTCGGCGGCTACGTGTCGGGCGAGGTGACCGACTATCACGCCTCGGCGCTGCTCATGGCGATCTTCATCCACGGGATGGAGGCCGATGAGCTCGTCACCTGGACGCGCACGATGCTCCACAGCGGCCGCGTGATGAGCTTTCCGCGTCTGGGCAAGCCCGTGGTCGACAAGCACTCGACCGGCGGCATCGGCGACAAGGTTTCGATTCCGCTGGCGCCGGCGGCGGCGGCGTGCGGGCTCGCGGTGCCGATGATCTCGGGGCGCGGGCTGGGCCACACCGGTGGGACGCTCGACAAGCTCGAAGCGATTCCGGGCTTCCGAACGCAGCTTTCCGCCGAGGAATTCGAGCGTTGTCTCGAACGCACCGGAGTCGCGCTCGGAGGTCAGACGCCGGATCTCGTGCCCGCCGATCGCAAGCTGTACGCGCTGCGGGACGTCACGGGCTTGATCGAATCGATCCCGCTGATCGCGAGCTCGATCCTGTCGAAGAAGCTCGCCGAAGGCCTCGACGCGCTCGTGCTCGACGTGAAGTTCGGCTCGGGCGCGTTCATGGTCGACAAGGCGCGCGGCGAAGCGCTGGCGCGAGCGATGCTCGGACTCGCGAAGTCGATGGGGGTGAAGGCGACGGCCTTTCACACGAACATGCAGCGGCCGCTCGGCCGCACGGCGGGGCACACGCTGGAGATCGAAGAGAGTTTCGATTGCC
This sequence comes from uncultured Planctomycetia bacterium, assembly GCA_937952135.1. Classification (GTDB taxonomy): domain Bacteria; phylum Planctomycetota; class UBA1135; order UBA1135; genus WYBT01. The sequence goes on along the minus strand of CALFYL010000250.1, from coordinate 15,470 downwards.
TCGAAGGCGGCGGACCGGCGGAGCTGCGCGAGCTCGTGTGTCTGCAGGGCGGCGAGATGCTCCGGCTCGGCGGAATCGCGGCGACGCTCGACGACGGACGAGCGCGCATCGCAACAGGGCTCGACGATGGAAGCGCGCGCGAGGTGTTCGCGCGCGTCATCGTCGAACAGGGCGGCGACGCGCGGTGCCTTGACGATCGCAAGAGGCTCGCGCAGGCGCCGCAGCGTTTCGAGTTGCGGGCGGAACGCTCTGGCGCGCTCGCATGGCGCGATCTTCGTGCGGTCGGCGCGGCGATCTGCGCCCTCGGAGGCGGACGAAGGAAGCTCGGCGACACCCTCGATCTCGCCGTGGGACTGGTGTTCCCGCGCGCGGAGGGTGAGCGCGTCGAACCGGGAGACACGCTCGTCGACGTTCGCCACGCGGGACGCGGGTTGGACGAAGCGCTCGCGCTGCTGCGCCACTCGTTCGAAGTGGTCGACAGCCACACACCCGAGCCGCTGGTGAGCGCGACGATCGTCTGAGCCAGGACAGGACACCAGGGCCGTTCGCTCGCTCGATCGACGCGCTCTCGCGTCGGCGAGCCAGCGCGAAAAGAGTGCTCCGGCCCCGTACTTTCCGCTAGGCTCCCGCGCGCATGAACCTGCTGCGCTGCGCGCTGGGCCTGGCCTTCTTCTGCGTGGTTGCCTGGCTCCTCTCGAGCGACCGGCGACGCTTCCCTTGGCGCGTGGCGGCGCTTGGAATCGCGATGCAATTCGCGATCGGATGGCTCATCCTCGACACGCCCTACGGCGCGCGTTTCTTCGAGTCCATCTCGGGCTTCGTCACCAAGCTCGTCAGCATGGCTCAACCCGGCGCCGAGATGGTCTTCGGCACGCTGGCGAAGCCCGACGGTCCGCTCGGCTTCGTGTTCGCCTTCGCCGGCACGGGGCTGGTGGTGATCATCTTCTTCAGCGCGCTGATGTCGATCCTCTACTACGCGGGGATCATGCAAGTCGTGGTGTGGGCGCTGGCGCGCGTGATGACCGCCGCGATGGGCGTGTCCGGCGCCGAAGCGATGGCCGTCGCAGCGAATGTCTTCGTCGGCCAGACCGAGGCGCCGCTCGTGGTGAAACCCTACATCGCGAGCATGACCACCTCCGAGCTCATGGCGCTGATGACCGGCGGCTTCGCGACGATCGCGGGCTCGGTGATGGCGGTGTACATGGGCGTGCTCGGACCCGAGTACGGCCCGCACCTGCTCACGGCTTCGGTGATGAGCGCGCCCGCGGCGTTCGTGATGGCGAAGATCATGGCGCCCGAGACGGAGGTTTCGACGACCGCCGGTCGCGTGGAGCTCAAGATCGAGCGCGGCGCGACGAACATGATCGAAGCGGCCGCGAACGGCACGACCGACGGTTTGAAGCTGTGGTTCAACGTGATCGCGATGCTCATCGCCTTCGTCGCGCTCGTGCACCTCGTCGACTGGCCCATCGGCGCTTTCGGCGCCTGGCTCGAGCGCCTCGGCGCGCTCGAGGGCGGCCTCTCGCTCAGCCGCATCTTCGGCTGGGTGTTCGCGCCGGTCGCGTGGGCCATGGGCGTCGAGGGATGGCGCGACTGCCAGCTCTTCGGTTCGCTGCTCGGGGTGAAGGTCTCGATCAACGAGTTCGTCGCCTACCAGTCGCTCGTCGCGGAGCGCCCCGGCGCCGGCGGAGCGGTCGAGTTCGAGCACGTCCGCTCGGCGAAGATGGCCGCCTACGCGCTGTGCGGCTTCGCGAATCTCGGCTCGGTCGGCATCCAGATCGGCGGCATCGCCGCGCTCGCCCCCGAGCGCAAAACGGAACTCTCCAAGCTCGGCCTCAAAGCCATGATCGCCGGCGCGTTCGCGTCCTGGATGACTGCGACGATCGCCGGCGCCTACCTGTGAAACGAGCACCATGAACACGGCGCTTTCCAGTAGCGATCACGAACCGCTCGCCGCGAGCCTGCGCAAGCACGCGGTCGGGGAGCTGGACCTCGCCTTCGTGCTCGGCTCCGGCCTCGGCGCGTTCGCCGAGCGCATCGAAGGCGCACGTCGCATTCCCTACCAGGAACTCGAGGGCATGCCGCGCAGCAAAGTCGCCGGCCACGCGGGCCAGCTCGTCGTCGGCCGCATCGGCTCGCGGCGCGTGCTCGCGCAACAGGGCCGCGTGCACTTGTACGAGGGCTGGAGCGTGCACGACGTCACGCGCGCCGTGCGAGCGGTCGCAGCGCTCGGCTGTCCGCGCTTCGTGCTTACGAACGCCGCGGGCGGGCTGCGGCGTGAGTGGGCGCCCGGAACCCTGATGGCGCTCTCCGACCATCTCAATCTGCAGGGCCGCTCTCCGCTGGGCCGCGATCAAGCGGGCTATTCCAATCCCTACGACGCCGAGCTTCGCCAAGCGCTTCACGCCGCCGCACGCAGCGCCGGGTTCGAGTTGCAGCAGGGCGTGTACGCGGGCTTGCTCGGCCCGACCTATGAAACTCCCGCCGAAATCGCCCTTTTGCGGCGCCTCGGCGCGGACGCCGTCGGAATGAGCACGGTGGCCGAAGCGCTCGCCGCGCGCGCCGCCGGCGCCCGCGTCGCGGGTGTCTCGCTGATCACGAACTTCGCCGCGGGCATCACGGGCGAGGCGCTGTCGCACGAAGAGGTGATCGCGGCCGGCAAAGAAGCCGCAGGTCGCTTCAGCGACCTCCTCGAGCATTTTGCGCGCGTGTAGGCACGTTCGCGCCTTGCGTGGATCGCGCTTCTCGGGCGACACTTCAACGGAAGCGGCATTTGTTCCGCGTGCTCCGAAGGCTCCGATCCACAGGCCCGAGTTCCTCGATGTCCAACGCCACGCGCTTCCTCGGCCTCGCCCTCACCGCGGGGTGCGCCGCTCCGCTCGCCCTCGCGCAAGAGCCGCTGTTCATCGCCACGGGACTCGAGCCCGCTACCTCGCTCGACTGCGGCGAAGTCCGCGTCGGCGCGCTGCGGACCGAGTTGCTCGAGGACTCGGCGGACCTCGTGCTCGAACTCGATCTGCCGGGCGCGGGCGTGCAGCAGCTGGTGCAGCCGCAGCTCGAGAGCGCTTGGGGCGGCGGCGTGGTTTGGTCGGCGCGCGTGCAAGGCGATCCGAACGGCCGCGCGATGCTTTCGCGCCTCGGAGACACCGCGATCGGCACCGTGCGCGTGCACGAGCGGCTGTTCGCGATCGAAGCCGCGCCGGGCGGGCTGCACCGCGTGCGCGAGTTGAATGAGTCGCTCTTCCCGGGCTGCGGTCTCGAGTCCGCGCACGAGGTGAGCGGAGAGACGTCCGCACCCGCGACTGGGGGCGGAACGGCCGCCTTGACCGGCACGCCGACGACCATCGACGTGCTCGTGGTCTACACCACGGAGGCGAAGAACTCGGAGGGCGACACGGCGGCGATCCAGGCGAAGGTCAACCTCGCGATCGCCGAGACGAACCAGGCGTACGCGAACAGCCAGGTGACGCAGCGCCTGCGCCTCGTGCATCAAGCCGAAGTCGCCGGCTATGTCGAGGATCCGAGCTTCAGCACCATGCTCGGCGACTTGCGCGATCCCTCCGACGGCGTGCTGGACAGCGTGCACGCGCTGCGCGATCAGTACGGCGCGGACATGGTCGCGATGATCGTCGCCGGCTCGCAGTACTGCGGCATCGGCTACCTGATGCAGAACGTCGCCCCGAGCTTCGACGCGTACGCGTTCACGGTCACTTCGCGTTTGTGCGCGACGGGTTACTACTCGTTCGGCCACGAACTCGGGCACAACATGGGCTGCCACCACGACCGCGACAACGCGAGTGTCGGCGCCTACCCGTACTCCTACGGCTTCCGAACCGCGAACGGCCAGTGGCGCACGGTCATGGCGTATGCGCCGGGCACGCGCATCCAGTACTTCTCCAATCCGAGCGTTTCGTACTCCGGACAGGCCCTCGGCATCGCGCACCCCGCGCCGGACTCCGCCGAGAACTGGAGCACGCTCAACGGCACCGCGGCGACCGTCGCGCAGTTCCGCTGCGCCGTTCCCGCCGCCTACGGTGCGAGCAAGACGACGAGCATCGGCAGCTCGCCGGTGCTCTCCGCCGTCGGCAGTCCCTCGGTGTCAGGCGGCGGGCTGCAGATCCGCATCAGCAGCGCGGTCCCCGATCGCACGGCGATCGCGTTCTACGGGCTCAAGCAAGGCAACGCTCCGTGGAACGGTGGAACGCTCTATGTGGCGGGCCCGAAGATTCGACTCGGCGTGCAGCAGCTCGACGCGAGCGGCGCGACCGACTACGTGTTCCCGATCGCCAGCGTGGGCGTGGCGGGCGAGGCGGTCTACTGCCAAGGCTGGTTCCGCGATCCGGCGGCGCCGGACGGCACGACGATCGGCCTCACGCACGGACTGCGCGTCGATTTCTGTCCCTGACGCCGCGCCGCGCCCGGTTCAGCGCGTCCAGCCGAACTCGATGCGCTCGACCGTCGGAAGCGCGGCGTCGATGCGCTGCTCCGCGCCGTCGCGTTCGAAGGTGATCTTGAGCCGCGCGTCGACGGGTTTGGCGAAGGCCGTGCCGCACTCGGCGGGCTTGGTCACGCGCACGCCGTTCACCTCGACGAGCTTGTCGCCGGCGCGCAGGCCGATGAGCGCGCCCGCGGAGGCGGGGTCGAGGTCGACGATGCGCAGGCCGTCGAGGTTGGCGCGCAGCTCGAGCGGCGCGGGCGTCGACGTGCGCTCGACCTTGCAGCCGGCCGTGTTCAAGGCGGACAGCAGATCGGCCTGCGGTGTCGTGACCAGCGTGCGAAGTGAGCTCGCGAGCTCGTCGCCGGAGTAGTCGGCGAGGCGCGTGACGAAGTCTTCGAGCGTCGGCGCGGCGCCCTCGCGCGACCAGTTCTTGTCGTTGTTGAAGGCGCGCGCGAAATCGTCGAGCGTCCGCGCGGAGCTGCCCTCCGTCGCGTTCGACTCGATCGCCTTCTGGCACAACACCGCGAGCACGAGTCCGCCCGCGTAGACCTGGTCGTAGGCCGCGCCGCCCTCGAAGAACTTCGCGCCCGAAGCGTCGACGAGCGAGACCTTGGTCGCGGCCGCCGCGCGCTCGTACTGCGCGAGCTTGTCGCCGATGGTGCGCAGGAATTCCGCCTGGCTCAAAGCGCCGATGCGGCGCGTCACTTCGTACGCGAAGTAGTCGGTGAAGCCCTCGTTGAAGAAGCGCAACTCGTCGGGGCAGGCGTAGCGCGAGGTTCCCCAGGTGTGGAAGAACTCGTGCGCGATCAAGTGCGCGGCGTGGGACTTGACCGAGGTCGCCGGCAGGTTGGCGCCGACCGAGAGCACCATCGAGCCTTGCTTGGCGCTCCCCGCGAAGCCGCGCACGCGCGAGGGCGTGAACACGAACAGGTAGCGTTCGAGCGGCGCGCCGCCGAAGAGCTCGATCTCGCTGGCGAAGATGTCGCGCACGAGCGGGGCTACTTCGTCGACGAGGCGCAGCTCGCTCGGGGCGAAGAGCGCAAGGGCGCGCGCGCCGCCGGCGTTCGTCTCGCGCACCGTCCAGGCGCCGAGCGCGACGATGCAGTCCTGCAGCTCCAGCGCCGATCGCGGAGCGTGCACTCCGGGTTCGACCTCGGGCCACGGGGTGTGGACGGCCCAACCCTCGGGCGCTTCGAAGCGGACGCGGAACTGCACCCCGTCGAGGTTCGGCGCCGCGAGCAGCGCGCCCCCCGAAAGCAGCGCGTGGTCCTCGGCGACGAGCGGCATCTCGTAGTCGCCGCGCTCGTTCACGAGCGGGTGCGAGCGCAGGTCGAGCGGCGCGTTGTAGACGAGCGCCAGCGGCTTGCCGGGCGAGCACGCAACCTTCCACGCGAACGGGCGCACGCGCTCGACTTCGCTGGGCCGCTCGCCGACCACGACGATCCACGGGTCGATGACCTGCGCCTCGGGAAAGGTCGTGAAGGCGAAGCGCTCGGGCAGCGTGAACTCGATCTCCGACAGGCCCGCCGGCAAGTCGAACACCTCGATGGCGACCGTGGCGCGGCGACTCGCGGGATCCGAGATCCGGACCGTGTACTCGGCGCGAACGGCGGGCGTGGATTGGAGCAGCGCGCAGAGCAGGAGAGGCGTGGGGAACATAGCGGCGGGCTACGCCATCGGCGCAAGGGCGTTGGACCTGTAGTGGGTCGGTCGGTCGGCGCGCGGCGGGCGTTCACGGTGGGGCCGGCGGTTCGCCGGTGCAAGCGCGCGCGTTCATGCGTCCGCGGCTCGCCGGGGCACGGCCGCGCGGACGCCGTGCGCGGCGCCCTAGCATCGCGCGGCGCGAGCCGATCGAACCTCTCGGGGCCGACATCCAGCCAGCGGCCGACCGCGCCGATCCGGACGATCTCGCGCGGAGGCGTCGGACCCATCCGCGCGGACTCGACGGCGGACTCCGGCTGCCTTTCGGGGCGCGGACGCCCGACTCGCGGGGCGCCAAAGGACGTTTTGAGCTTCGATACGAACTCGTCCAGCCGGGCCTTTGCACTTCCTATACCTGCGCGGAATCCCCGGGGCCCGTAAGCTGGGTCGCCCCGGCACGCCGATGGTCGGCTTACCGAGGTCCTTTTCTTTCTGGACCGCCCAGCGCACGCTGGAACGACCTTCGGGCCGGCGGTTCGGCCCGCTACCCATCAACGGAGCATCCCTCATGAAGCGTCTTCTCCTCAGCGTGGCCCTCGTGGCCGCCGTCGCCGCCTGCAAGGCCCAAACGAACAAGTCCGTCTCGAGCGCCGAAGGCGCCACCGTCAGCGACTGCGCGACGAAGTCGGGTTGCAGCAGCGAGGCGAAGGCTGGCTGCTCGATGGAAGCCAAGAAGGAGTGCGAAAGCACGAAGGTCTGCCCGGCCACCGGCAAGACGATGAACTGATTCGAAGCCCTTCGGGGTTTCGCGATCCGAGGTCGAACTCCGCTGAGAAACTTCTCCGGGGAGCTCGATTCGCGGTCCAAGGCGGGGCGCGCGGCCGGCGAGGCAGCGCGCCCCGCTTCGTAGGGGCGTCGTGCCGCGGAGGCGCGAGAAAATCGAGTCGCTTGGGAACTCGGACGGCCCGGGCGGCATTCGGTCAGGCAGCGCGTGGGCGTCCTCGCTCGGCGCGCGCCTCCCCGAGAATCCGCACCGACATGAACCGACCGAAGCTCTCCGTCCTCGTCGCCTCGAGCCTGCTCACTGCCCCCGCCTGGGCGCAGACCTCGACGGCGGCCACGGACCTGCCTCCTGGCCAGGACCCGAACTCGAAGCTCCAACCCGCGACGCAGGGAGCTCCGCTGCCGCCGCAGGTTCCGCTCAACCAGGCGGCGGGCTCGCCCAATTCGCAGGGCACCGTCTTCCAGACGCCCGGCATGCCCAACATGGGCCTGCGCATCTCGAGCGGCATGGGGCAGGTCACGCGCTTCTCGAACGAGTTCAATCCCGCGTTCTCGTTCATCATCGACGCCACCGCGGAGGCGGTCGACTCGGATGTGGGGGAGGACGGGCTCGACGCCGGACTGCGCAGCTTCGAGTTCACCGGCAACGCCTGGATCGATCCGAACGCCTGGGCCTACTTCATCGGCGTCGTCGAGGACGAGTCGCTCAACCTCGAGGAGGCCGCGATCCACTACATCGGCCTCGGCGATCGCCACACCCTGCGCGCCGGGCGCTTCTTCATCGACTTCGGCAAGCAGATGCAGATCCACGTGCACGAGCTGCGCACGTTGGAGCGCCCGCTCGCGCTGCGAACGTTCCTCGGCGCCGAAGTGAAGGGCGAGGGTCTGCAGTGGGATTCGTGGACGACCGCCGGCGACACGACGGCGGTGCGTTGGTCGCTCGGAGCGTTTTCGAGCGCGCTGGCGGAGATCGAGGAGGACGATCTCACTTCGAGCACCGCGACGGTCGAGACGCTGACTCCCGGCAGCGGCGAGGACCTGACGTACACCGCGCGCGTCACGGGCTTCACCGACGTCGGGGAGCGCGGCACGTTCCAGCTCGGTGCGTCGGCGCGGCTGCTGCCGCGTTTCGAGTTCGCGAGCGAGGACGCCGGCGCGATCGGCAGCGACCTGTCGAACTCGGTCTTCGGCCTCGACGCGACCTACGGCTGGGTCGGTCCGACCGGCATCGAGTCGTGGAGCCTCGGCGCGGAACTGCTCATGAACAGCGGCGACACCGGCGCCGAGTTCACCGGCGCCGACCCGACCGATCCGAACGACTACACCGTCGTCGACGAGGACTTGTTCGGCTGGTTCGGCTGGGCCGACTACGCCTGGAACCGCTTCAACGCCGTCGGCCTTCAGTTCAGCCAGGTCGAGCTGCCCGACGTCGCGAACTCGAACGCGAGCGAGATCGAGGCGTACTACACGCACATGTTCTCGGAGTTCCAGCGCCTGCGCTTCGTGCTCGCGCACACGGATTCGGACCTCGACGGCGAGACGAGCCGCTTCGTGGTCCAGTACACCGCGGTGCTCGGCGCGCACGGCCACGGGGTCAACTGGTAGCCGGATCCGGCGGCCGGAACTGGTAATGTGGCGAATATGGCTCGAATGCGCCTGGTCCTGATCGTCTGCATCGCGCTCGTCGTCTGCGCCTTCGCGCGCGCCAGCGCGGTCGAGCGCCTGCGCTGCGTGGCCACGATCCCCGACCTCGCCGACATCTTGCGCGAAGTCGGCGGAGAGCGCGTCGACGTGACGTCGCTCGCGCGCGGTCCCGAGAACCTGCACGCCTTCGTGTCGCGGCCGAGCCACCTCGTCGCCGTCGCGAAGGCCGACGCGCTGTTCCAGATCGGGCTCTCGCTCGAGACCGCGTTCGTGCCGGCGCTCATCGAGGGCAGCCGCAACATGAAGGTCTTCCCGGGCGCGAAGGGCTTCTTCAATTGCTCGGAGGGCTGGCAAGCGCTGCAGGTCCCGGTCGTGCTCACCCGCCAGGCCGGCGACATCCATCCGCAGGGCAACCCGCACATGAACGTCGATCCGCGCGCGGGTCGGTTCCTGGCCGATCGCGTGCTCGCGGCGCTGACCGGTCTCGCGCCGGAGTCGAAGGACTACTTCGCGGCGCGGCACGCGGACTACTCGAAGCGCCTCGAAGTCGCGGAGAAGCGCTGGGCCGAGATCGGCGCGCACTTCAAGGACAAGACCATCGTCGAGTACCACCAGGAGTACGACTACTTCCTCGCGCACTACGGCGTCGCGCGCATCGCGAACCTCGAAGTGAAGCCCGGCATCCCGCCGACGCCCAACCACCTCGCGTCCGTGATCGAGAAGATGAAGGCGGAGAAGTGCGACGTGATCCTCACGGCGCCGTGGTCGAACAACAAGTTCGTCGCGCGCGTCGCGGAAGCGACGGGGGCGAAGATCGTCGAGCTGCCGAGCGCGTGCGGCGGCGTCGAGGGGACCGAGACCTGGATCAAGATGATGGACCACGTGCACGAGAGGCTCGCGAAGGCCTTCGGCACTCCGCTTCCGAGCCCGAAGCGCGATCCCGCGCCGGATGTCCGCTAACGACTCGGCCCTGCTGGTCGCGCAGCACGCCGCGTTCGGCTACGGCCGGCGCGCGGTGGTCTCGAACGTCGATTTGGCCATCGAACCCGGCGATTTCCTCGGCATCGTCGGGCCGAACGGCGCCGGCAAGACCACGCTGTTCCGCGGCTTGCTCGGGTTGCTTCCGCCGCTCGAGGGCCGCGTGGAACGGCGCGCGCGCGCGATCGGCTACGTGCCGCAACGCGAGGCGCTCGACGCGCTGTTCCCCGTCACCGTCGAGGAAGTCGTTCAGATGGGCGCCTTCGGGAAGCTGCGCGGACTGCGTCGGCTTCCAGCGAGCGAGCGCGAGCGCGCGATCGCGTGCCTCGAGCGCGTGGGGCTGGCGGATCGCCGCAGCGCGCCGTTCTCGACGTTGTCGGGCGGGCAGCGGCAACGCGGGCTCATCGCGCGCGCGCTGATGGTCGAGCCGGAGCTGATGCTGCTCGACGAGCCGACGACGGGCGTCGACCGCGCTGCGCAGGCGCGCATCCTCGAGCTGCTCGTCGAGTTGAACGCCTCGCGGCGGCTCGCGGTGCTGCTCGTGAGCCACCAGATCTCGATGGTGCGCAGCACCGTGCAGCGCGTGCTGTGGGTCGCCGACGGACGCGTGCGCGCGGGCCGCGCGGCCGAGATGCTCGCGCCCGAGAACCTCGACAAGCTCTACAGCGCCGTCGGACGCCCGGCCGGAGACGAGGAGTAGCGCGTGGACGGGCTCGAAGCGATTCCGTGGAGCGAGCGCATCTCGCTGTTTCGCTACGCGCTGCTCTCCGCGCTCGTCGCGGGCACGGTGTGTCCGCTGCTCGGCGTGTTCCTGCACGTGCGCCGTACGAGCTTCTACGGCATCGCGCTTCCGCAGTTCGCGACCGCGGGGGTCGTGTTCGGCTTCGTCGCGCTGCCCTGGTGGATCGAGCACGTCGGTCTCGGCGGCGTCGATCTCGCGGAGGCGACGCGCGACAGCCACGCGGTGATGAACTACCACCTCGCGTGGTCGAACGTCTTCACGTTCGGCGGCTTGTTTGCGCTGCTCGCGCTGAGTCGGCGCGGCGGCAGCGAAGTGGGGCGCGTCGCGGGCGCCTTCGCCATCGCGGCGGCGGCGACGCTGCTCTTCGGGCGCATGTCGCCCGTGGGGAAAGGCTTCGTCGACGAGCTCATCGCCGGCGAGTTGCTCGGCGTGGGCTTGCACGAGTTCGAGACCCTGGCGGTTCTGTACGGCCTGGCCGCGCTGCTCTTCGTGCTGTTTCGCCGCGACTTGCTGCTCGTGAGCTACGACCGCGAGTCGGCGCAAGTGCTGGGCAAGCGCGTGTTCGCGATCGAGGCCTTGCTCACCCTCGTCACCGGCATCGTCGTCTCTTCGGGCACGATGTTCCTCGGTCCCGTGATCCTGTTCGGCCTCATCGTCCTTCCCGCGATCGCCGCGCGAGCTTGGGCGCGTTCGATGAGCAGCTACTACGTGCTCGCCATCGGCTTCGGATTGCTCGCGGTCGTGCTCGGCGTCGTCGCTTCGTTCGAGTTCGATCTCCCGCTCGGCGCCGCGATCGCGGGCGCCGCCGCGGTGCTCCTGCTGCCAGGCTTTCTCGCGCGCCGCGGCTGATCGACCCGTCTCCCGCGCGCGAGGCGAGCGCGATTCGGGCTGAGTTGTCTCGGGGATCGGACCGATCCGTGCGCACTCGACAGCTCTCCGTAATCAGAAGTTCCCGACGCGGTTACCCACATGCACGGGCGAGCACGAGTGAGCGAATGCTCTACCTTTCGCCGCGTTCCAGCACTCTCCCTTCAAGCGAGCCCACCAGCGTATTCGCGCGCCTCGCCTCGAGCTGGAACAGAAGAAGGAGTCTCAGCCATGCTACCCACGCAGCAATCATGCGTTCGCGCGCTGTCGATCGTCGGCGGTGTGTTCGCCTCCGCCGCGTTCGCAAGTGCGCAGATCTCGTTCGGCACACCGATCGCCTACGTCGCCGGTGACGATCCGCGCGGCGCCGTGATCGCGGACTTCGACGGCGACGGCGACGCCGACGTCGTGGTGACGGTGCACAACCCGGCGCGGCTCGCGCTGCTCCGCAACCACGGCCAGGGCCACTTCGCGGCGCCGGAGTTCACGGACCTCATCTCCGGAACGGACCCGGCGGGGCTCGTGGCCCGCGACTTCGACGGCGACGGGCACGTCGACGTGATGGTCGCGAACAGCGGAACCAGCGGGGTGCGCTTCCTGAAGAACCTGGGCGACGGCGACTTCCTTTCCGGCGCCGGCCTGGTGGTGGGATCCGATCCGCAGAACATCGATGCGGCGGACTTCGACGGCGACGGCGACATGGACGTGGCGGTCACCAACCGCGGCGACGACACGATCAGCTTCATTCGCAACCTCGGCGGCGGAGCGTTCACCGTCGCGCAGACGCTGGGCGCCGGCGACAGCCCGCGCGGATTCGCCTTCGGCCGCCTCACGCCCGCGGGCACGGGCGGCACGTCGTCGGTGGACGTCGCGGTCGTCGCGCACGGCGCGCGCCAAATCCGCGTTTTCCGTGGCCTGGGCGACTGCACGTTCAGCGCGCATGCCACCATCGACCTCGTGGGCCTCGAACGCCCCGAAGCGCTCGCGATCGCCGACATCGACAACGACAGTGACGACGACCTCCTGGTGACGCTCGCGGACACGACGGTGCACGACATCGGCATCTTCAGCCAGACCGCGCCGGGGGTGTTCTGTGCGTGCGACTTCTTCGACGTTGGCGGCGTTCACCCGGTGGGCGTCGCGGTCGGTGACTTCGATTTCGACAGCTTCGTCGACGTGGCCTCGGTGAATTCGCAGACGAACGACGTCAGCGTGCTCCGCAACCTGCGCAACGCGCAGTTCGGCGAGCTGCAGACCTTCCCGGTGCTCGGCCCCGAAGCGCAGTGCATCGTGGCGGGGGACCTCGACGGCAATCACTACCTCGACCTCGTCGTGACCAACAACCTCGGCAACAGCGTGTCGGTGATCCTCAACGGGAACGACAACCCGTCGAACTACTGCCAGAGCTCGCCGAACTCCGCCGGCACGGGCGCGCGCATGTCGTGGTCGGGTGTGCCGAGCATCGCCGCGAACAACTTCACTCTCGAGGTGAGCGGGGCGCCGGCGAGCGTCAATGGCATCTTCTTCATCGGTCAGACGCCGACCGAGACCCCGTACCAATCGGGCTACATCTGCATCCACCCGCCGTTCACTCGCCTCAGCCCGCCGGTGATGACGAGCCCCGGCGGCATGGCTTCGCGCACCCTCGACTTCTCGCTGTGGCCGGCGTCGGCCATCGAACCGGGCAGTGCGTGGAATGCGCAGTTCTGGTACCGCGATCCTGCCTCGGGCATCGGCACGACCAACTTCAGTGATGGTCTGCGCGTCGTGTTCGACCTCTAGAAACGAACGCACGTCCCGGCAGATCGCGAAAGGGCGCGCGGTTGGGCGAAAGCTCGGCCGCGCGCCCGTTCTCGTGGACGAAGCAAGGTCGACCGTCGCGCACGGGCTCGCGGGAGAGCCCGCTGGCGTCACTCGCGCGGCCGAAAGACCGCGACGCTCGCCGTGTAGCCGTGCAGGAAGTTGCGGCCGCCGACGGGGCCCACTTCGCCCATCGCGAAGAAGCCGGCGACGGGGATCGACTTGTTGAGGCCGCCGCGAACGCAGCCGATGTCGTGGTTGGCGGCGGGGAACATGCGCGTGCCGCGGCCGTTGCACGAGAAGAGCAACGCGCCGGCGGAGTGCGCGGACGTCTCGCCCGCGATCGCGCCGCCGCCCTGGCTCGCCATGAGCTGCGTGAGGTCCTCGGTCGCCGACTCGGCGTCGCGCACGAGGAACTGCACGGTCTGGCCGCGGCGCAGCACGTCGGTGATCGCGAAGGCCTTGTTCTCTTGCGACACGCCGCGGATGTTGCGCACGAGGAAGTCGCCGCGTTCGAACTTGCTCTTGTTGACGTCGATCGCGATGCCGACGAAGGGCTGGCGCTGGAACAGGTGCCGGTCGGCGTCGACGAGTCCGCGCACCGTTTCCATCAGCACCTCGAGCGCCGGCTTGCCGCCGAGCTTCTGCACGAAGTGCTCGTCGCACGCCGTGACGACCCACGGCTGGCCGATCGGCCGGCAGCCTTGACTGACGACGGAGCGCACTTCGACGCCGCCCTCGAGCACGACGCCGACCGCTCCGCCCGCGTACAGCCCGCGGTCGGTGATGAGCAGGTTCTGTCCCGGCCCCATGCCGCCGCTCGCCATGCCGCCGACCGCCGGCACGCCGGGGAACGCGTCGTTCAGCCGCTTGAGGTATTCGTCCATCGGGAACGAGTACGGATCGCCGAGGATCAAGATCGAAGCCTGCGCGCGCTCGCGAATCTCGGGCAGCGACGTGAACTCGAGCTCGTTCTCGCCGGCGAGCTGCGCGTTGACCTCGAAAGGCCGCAACTGCGTGCCGGGGAGCGAGGCGCACCAGATCGAGAGCGCCGGTTCGTCTTCCACTTCGCGGTCGCCGCCGATGATGCTCTCGCCGGTGCAGCCGACGACGACCTTCGCGCCGGTTTCGCGCTTGAGCCGTTGGCCGAGCTCCTCGATCGCGCCGCCGTAGTGGTGCGACACGAACACGGCGCACAGGTCCGCGCCGGCGCCGCCGAGTTCCTCGCGAACCCGCGTCAGGACCTGGCTCTCGGCGCGCTGCGCGTCGGGATCCACGGACAGGGCGGAGGCGAAGCGGGGCGGATTGCTCATCGGGGTCGCGGCGGGCTCAGGGCGGGCTCGGTGCGGCGGCACATGTTGCCATGTCGCGTCGAGGCACGAGCATTCGGACACCGCCCAGGTACGCAAAAGGTCGCGTACTCGGGCCCGTGCGTGCAGGGCTAGAATCCGGGGACGTCCGCAGTTCGCGGGCGCGCGCGATGCGTGGACTCGTCTCCGCCTCGCCCCGGATCTCCCCGCAACCCACTCTCATCGCGCACCATGACCCAGTCGAGCGCCAAAGACGCCGAGCTGCCTCTGCAGCAATTCGAAAGCGTCGTGATCCGCTTCGCCGGAGATTCCGGCGACGGCATGCAGATCACCGGGAACCAGTTCACGCACACCTCCGCCGTGATCGGCAACGACCTGGCGACCTTCCCCGACTATCCAGCGGAAATCCGCGCGCCCGCCGGCACGCGTCCGGGGGTGTCGGGCTTCCAGGTGCGCTTCAGCTCGTCGGACATCCACACGCCGGGCGACCAGCCCGACGTGCTCATCGCGATGAATCCGGCCGCGCTCGTGGTCAACATCCGGGACCTCAAGCCCGGCGGCACGGTGGTCGTCAACACGGGGCAGTTCTCCGACTCCGACCTCAAGAAGGCGGCGCTGCCCGTGAGCCCGCTGAGGGACGGCTCGCTGTCGGGCTACCGCGTGATCGAGATCGACATCAACAAGCGCGTCACCGAGGCGCTCAAGGGCACGACGCTCTCGTCGAAGGAAGTCCAGCGCTGCAAGAACTTCTACACGCTCGGGCTGATGTACTGGCTGTACCACCGCCCGCTCGAGACCACGATGAAGTGGCTCGAGGAGAAGTTCGCGAAGCGCCCGGAACTCGCGGAGGCGAACAAGATCGCGATGCAGGCCGGCTACAACGCGGGCGACATCCACGAGTTGTTCCAGGGCCGCTACGAAGTGCTGCCGTGCACGACGATGGCGCCGGGCACGTACCGCAACATCATGGGCAACGACGCGACGGCCTTGGGGCTCGTGGCGGGAGCGCATCTCGCGGGACTGCGGCTGTTCCTCGGCTCGTACCCGATCACGCCGGCCTCCGGCATCCTCGAGTCGCTCGCGAGCTACAAGAACTTCGGAGTGATCACGTTCCAGGCCGAGGATGAGATCGCGGCGATTTGCAGCGCGCTCGGCGCGGCGTACGCCGGATGCCTGGGAATGACGACGACGTCGGGCCCGGGCGTGGCGCTGAAGACCGAAGCGATGGGCCTCGCGGTGTCGGTCGAGCTGCCGCTCGTGATCGTCA
>CALFYL010000249.1 GCA_937952135.1 uncultured Planctomycetia bacterium | reverse complement strand
TTCGCGGCGAACTCTGAGTCGATTCGCGCCCGGACGGCATGGGGAGCTTCGGAACGATGGGCGACGCGATGCTTCGACACGACTTGCCGACCCTGCTCGAGCACTCGGGCTGGGTGCGCTCCCTGGCGCAGCGCCTCGCGAGCGGCGCGGATGCCGACGACGTCGAACAGGCAGCGTGGCTGGCGGCGCTGCAGTCGCGGGCCGGGCGCGGGGCGCCCGTGCGCGAGTGGTTCAGCGCGATCGTGCGCAACGTGGCGCGGCAGCAGAAGCGCTCGGCGGGCCGGCGCGCGGACCACGAAGCCCGGACGGCGCGCTCGGAGGAGTTGCCGTCGACCGTGGAGCTGCTCGCGCGCGCCGAGCTGCAGCGCAAGCTGGTCGGTGCGGTGATGAAGCTCGAGGAGCCCTATCGCACCGCGGTGCTCCTGCGCTACTTCGAGAACCTGCCGCCGCGCGAGCTCGCGGCGCGACTCGGAGTGCCCGTGGCGACGGTGCGCACGCGGCTCGCGCGCGCGCTCGAACGGTTGCGCGAGCGGCTCGACGCCGAGCACGGCGGCGAGCGAAGCTCGTGGATCGCCGCCTTCGTTCCGCTGTGGAAGTCTGGGAGTTCGACACCATCGGGAATGGGGGCGTTGTTGATCGTGAACGCGAAATTGATCGGGGCGTGCGGAGTGCTTTGCGCGGCGGGCGCGGCGTGGTGGTGGACGAGTCGGCGCGCGCCGGAGGCGGCCGAGATCGTGGAGCACGCGGTCGTTCCAGCGCGACCCGAGGAGCCGTTGTCGACCGGCCAGGGTTCGGGCGACGGTGCGAGCGAGCCCGAGCGCGCGGATGTTCGAAGCGCGTCCGAGCGCGCCGCCGCGAAGCGCGCGACAGAAACCGGCGAAGTCGCGGCGACTGACACCGCGAGCAAGCCGACCTCGCTCGCACTCCGCGGCCGGGTGATCGACGCGAGCGGCGCTCCGCTCGGAGGCGTGCGGCTCGTCGCGAATCCACAGCCGGGCGCCGACGCGAACGCCGGCGCCGACTCGACGACGGATTCGAAGGCTGTCGAGGTGCACAGCGAGCGCGACGGATCGTTCTCGATCGCCGCGGCGCCGAAGTCGGGCTCGCTGGTGAGTGGCTCGCGCAACTTCGCCACGGTGCTGAGCGGGCGCTTCGGCGCGAGCGGGCGCGACGACGTCGTCGCCGTGCTCGCGCCGCGGATCGATCTCGGCGGCGCCGTCGTCGACGCCGCGGGCAACCCCGTCGACGGCGCCGAGGTCGTGCTCGAGCCGCCCGCGGACCTGCGCGCGCGGTTGCAGGTCGTGCTCGATCGCGCCGAGCCGCAACTGTGGAGCGCCGGGAGCGACGACGCGGGCCTCTTCGCGCTCGAGGACGCCCCCCAACTCGACGGTGCGCGCCTGCGCGTGACCGCCGATGGTTTCTCGACCTGGAGCGCGCCGGCCCCCCAGTTCACCGATCTCGGACTGCGCGTTGTGCTGCAAACCCCGCTCGCCAGCGACGGCTTCGTGCGCGGCGTCGTGGTCGATCCCACTGGAGCTCCGGTTCAAGGCGCGGTCGTGGCCTTCGGTCTGGACACGCAGCGCACGCCGTCCGACGGGCTGTTCGCGTTCCGCATCGACGACCCCGAATCCTTCGGCCGGCGCGTCGGCGCGAGCGCGACGACGCTCGCGGCGGTCGCTCGCGGTTGGTTGCCGACGGAGTTTCGTCCGCCCCAGCGGGACAGCGCACCCGCGTGGCCCGCGTTCGTGAAGCTCGAGCTGGCGGGCGAAACGCTGAAGCTCTCGGGCCGCGTCGAGGACGCCAAGGGTGAGCCGCGCGCCGGAATTCGCGTGTACGTCGCCGACGCGACGCTGCTCGGCGTCGTCGACGATCGGCCCGCGCTCGTCGAGACGCTGTTCGCGGCCGGCGAGGGCGCCTGGAAGTACGTCGAGAGCGATGCCGCCGGGCGCTTCGAGCTCGACGGACTGCTCGACCGCGAGTACGTCGTTCGCGCGCACGACCCGAGCACGTTGTTGCGCGTCGATTCGAAGCCCACGCGCGCCGGTGGGCGCGAAGTCGTGCTGCGCCTGCCGACGGACGAGCTCCACCCGCTCGTCGCCGGCCGCGTGCTCTCGCTCTCGGGGACCCCGGTCGCCGGCGCGCAGGTGCGCCCGATGTGCGACGCGCTCTCCGTCAGCTACCTGGGTCGCACCATCTCGACGTCCCACGACCGCATCGACGGTGCGACGACGGACGACGAGGGCCGCTTCGAGTTGCGCAACGTTCCCAAGAGCCTCGTCTACTTGCGCGTGGACGGCGAGAGCATCCTGCCGGTCGAGTACGGCCGCTACGTCGAGAACGATCCCCGCGTCGCCGACACGCAGCTCCGCGAGCTGCCGCGCGAGCGCATCACCGAGCTCGAGATCCGCGTCGAGGCGCGCTGCCACATGCGAGTCGAACTCGCGCACGCCGAGTTCGCCGACGAACTCGCGGTGCTCGACGCGCAGGGCCGTGAAACGGCGATCAGTCTGTTCGACGCCAACGGCCGCCGCGACACCGAGCGCCATCCGTTGCACGCCGGCCGCTCCGCGATGCTCTCCGTTCCCGAGTCCGGCCGCACGCTCGTGCTCTTCAAGGCCGGCGTCGAGGTCGCGCGCTCGGCCCTCGAGCTCGATCCGTCGCAGCCGACGACCGTGCGGCGCTAGAAGACGTGCCGGAGCTTGGGCGGCTCGGGGTCGGGCTCGAGCGCCTTGCGGTAGGCGAGGAGCGTGTGCTTCGCGCACTCGCGCCAGGTGAACTTGCGCGCTTGAACTTTGCCGCGCGTGCGGAGCTCGAGCGCGATCTCGGGCTCGGAGAGCACGCGGCGCACGGCTTCGAAGATGCGCTCCGAGTCGGTGGGTTCGACGAGGAAGGCCGCGTCGCCGCACACTTCGGGTAGCGACGTGACGCAGCTCGACACGACGGGCGCGCCGCAGGCCATCGCTTCGAGAGGCGGCAGGCCGAAGCCTTCGTTGAGGCTCGCGAACACGAAGCAATCGGCTTGCGCGTACAGCCGCGGAAGGTCGGCTTCGGGGGCGTCGACGATCCATTCGACGCGCTGCTTCGCCGGCGATTGCTCGAGCGCGCGCGCGAACACTTCGAACTGGTAGCCGCGCGGGCCCGCGATCACCCAGCGGTGTGGAAAGCCCTCGCGCACGAGCCGCTCGAAGGCCTCGAGCATGCGCAGGTGGTTCTTGCGCGGGTCGACGCGCGCGACGGTGAGGATGTAGGGCTCCTTCGCTTTGCCGAAACCCTCGGGTGGGAGCTGGCGCGCGATGTGGTCGCAGCCGAGCTCGGTCACGCTGACGCGCGCCGGATGGGCGCCGAGCGCCATCACGACTTCCGCGCCGACGTACTGGCTCGGCACGAGGATGCGCTTGGCGTGCTTGACCTGCTCGCGCGCCGCTTCCGTCATGCGCTCGGCGACCGCCTCGTCGAGATAGCCCGCGCCGCGCAGCATGAAGATGCAGTCGAAGATCGTCGCGACCTGCGCCGCGCGCCGCACGGGCAGCACGTTGGGCTGCGTGTGGTGGTAGACGTCCGCGCCTCCCACGAGGTCGTCGGCGCCGCGCTTGAAGCCCGCCATGAGCTTCGGCAGCCACTTCGACGGCACGCGCAGGCGCACGAGCTCGGCCCTCGTCCCCTCGAGGCCCAGCTCGGCGCGCGAGAAGCGCATCGGCGCCAGCGTGTAGCCGAACAGCCCGAGGTCGCCGTCGAAGCCGAGCTCGATCATCCCGCGCACGAGCTCGCGCGCGTAGCGGCCGATGCCTTCGCGGTTCTGCAGCGCGGGTCGATAGTCCAGTCCTACTCGCATGGTGGGCGCGCTATCCCAGCGGCAAGTGACTCGACATCCAAGCGGCGAGTGCGAACGACACGGGACCGCCGAGCCAGCGCCACGCGGCGCCGAGCTGCACGCCGTGGCGCGCGAGCACCCAGGCGGCCGACACGGCCACGAACACTTCCGTCGCGAAGGTCGTGAGTCCGGCGCCGGCGATGCCGTACCGCGGCACGGCCCAGAAGTTCGCTACGACGTTGAGCGCGAGCCCGCCCGCGGAGATCCACAGGCGCTGACGGTTGAGTCCGATCGCGACGACGGCGGTGAGCAGAGTGGCGCCGGCGTAGATCGCGACCGTGGCGCCGAGCAGCCACTTCAGGCTCGCGCCGGCGACGCCGAACCCGGGACGGAAGAGCTCGAGCAGCTCCGTGGTCCACGGCCACACCAGGCCCGCGCTGAGCCCGGCGAAGGCGAACAGCGGCGGACCGAGTTGCCCGAGCGCGGGGCCGAGCTGGCCGTCGAAATGGCGGCGGCGCAGCCACGGCAGCACGGTGAGCGAGGTGTACTGCGCGATCATGATGCTGTAGCTCAACACGCGCACGGCGATGTTGTAGGGGCCGAGCTCCTCCTCGCCGCGCAGCTCGCGCACGAACACGTTGTCGACGTAGAAGTACGTCTGCGCGAACAGCGCGGACACGCCGAGCGGCCAAGCTTCGCTCCACAGCCCGCGCCACGGGGCGGGCGCGGCGCCGGTGCGCGGGAGATGGCGGCGCGCATTGAGGTGGAGGGCGACGTTGGCGAGCGTGCTGCCGGCGGCGACGCCGAGCAGGTAGAGCGCGGGACTGCGCACCTCGTTCTGGGCGAGCGCGGCGACGAAGGCGAGGCTCAGCGCGCTGGCGACCGCCCGCATCGCGACCGGCACGCCCCACGCGATCCGGTTGCGGAACACCGTCGCGGAAAGCTCGAGCACGTGCGTGACCGGGTACAGCGCCGCGAGAACCAGCAGCCACGCGTCGGGCTCGCGGTAGCCGAAGGCGATCGCGGCGGTGAGCGCGACGCCGATCGCGCCCGCTGCGAAGCGGATGCGGCGCGCGCCGCCGAGCACGCTCTCGGTCTGCTCGGGGTGCGCGGCGGTGCGTTGGACCGCGACCTCGCCCGTTCCCATGTTCGCGAACGAGTCGAGCCACGCGAACAGCGCGAGATAGAACGTGAAGCGTCCGAAGGCTTCGACTTCGAGCTCGCGCGCGGCGAGCCACAGGATGAGCACCGTGCAGCCGGCGCCCCAGAAGCGGCCGAGCACTTGCAGCGCGGTGCCGCGCCAGACCGCGCCCGGCACGCGTTGGGACGGGCTTTCGGAGTTGGGCGGCACGAGGAGCGCGAGAGTCTACGCACCGCGGGCGCCGGACTTCCCCGAGCACGAGACTCCGCGAGCTTTTGCGCGGCAACCTTACCCAGAACTGCGGAGTGCTCGGTCTCGGGTCCAGGGATACGCTCGTGCTCTGCTCCGTGGGTCTGCGGGGACTGCGTCGAAGATCCACCGTCGCCTCGAGCGCCGCGCGGCCACGCGGACCTCACGGCCGGTTGCGAGGAAATGTAGATGCCCCAGCGAACGCTCGAGTACTTGCGCCATGGGCTTCACGAACTGAGGCGACTCAACGCGCTCGGTAGCGACGCGCCGCGGCGTTCGCTTTCGGAGCTCTTCGAGGCGTTCGAGGAGCTCCTGCGCGTCGCGCCCGAAGCGGCGACGGCCTCCGGCTCGATGGCGCCCGTCGCCCGTGGTTCGGCTGCGAGGGCGAGCGACCACGGGAACGAGAACGGCGCCGTGGGCTCGCAGGGATCCGTGCCCGCGCCCGAACTGCTCCGGCTGCATCTCGAATTGCAGTCCGCGCTGCTCGGCTCGACCTCCACGCCGCCGGCGAGCGACGCGCTCCTGGGCAAGCTCGGGCGCGCGCTCCGCGCCGCCGCCTGCGAGTACTGGAGCGCACCCGCGTCGGGGACGCCGGAGCACTGCGAGCACCGCTGGAGCGATCCGCTCCCCGGGCCGAAGGGGGCGCCGGGCTCGGCGCCGGCCGCGGCGAGCCTCGATCGCGGCGCTCCGCTCCCCGATTCGTGCGAGTTCGTTGAGTGGATCGAGAACGTCGACGGCGATTCGCGCCTCGATCAAGACCTGTGGATGCGACGGAGCGGCGTCCGCTCGCTGCTCCGCGTGCCTGTGCGGACCGAGGAAGCGCGGTTTGGGAGCTTGCGGCTGTACTGGCGCGAGCGGCGCGCTCGCGACGCGGCCGCGGCCGAGGTCGCGGCCTGCTTCGGCGAGCTGCTCGCGCAGCGCCTGCGCGATCGGCGCACTCGCGAGCCGGACCGCCGCCGCGACGAGGGCTGGCGAGCGTTGATGCGCACGACCTTCGACGCGGTGGTCGCCGTCGACCGCCGCGGCCGCGTCGTCGAGCTCAACCGGTTCGCGGAGTCGATGCTCGGAAGAGAGCGTGGCGCCGCACTCGGCCAGTCGCTGGTCGAACTCGCCGTGCCCCTGCGCCTGCGCAAACGAGCCCAGCACAGTTTCGAAGAGTTCGCGGCCAGTCCCGAATCGAGCTCGGACTGCCGTCGCTTCGGCGCGGTGGTCCTGCGCGCGAATGGCGAGGAGCTTGCGGTCGATGCGGCCCTCGCAGCCTTCGACCCGACGGTCGAAGAGGTCTTCGTGCTGTGCGCGCGCCCCGCGCTCCGGCGCGTCGACGACGTGGCCGGCGTGGACAAGACTCGGGTGCAGCTCCGCTCGCTCATGACGGAACTCCTGATCGCGGAGGAGCGCGAGCGCCGGCGCCTTGCGCAGGACCTTCACGACGGACTGAGCCAGACCCTCGCGCTCGCGCAGATCCGGCTGTCCTCGATTCGTTCGAAGGGGCGGCTTCGCTCCGCGGCGACGGACGCGGCCATCGAGGAGCTCCAGATCCTGATCGCATCGGCGGACCGCTCCGCGCGCTCGCTCGGGTTCGAGCTCAGCCCTCCCAGTCTGCAGCACCTGGGACTCTCCCCAGCGTTGCGCTGGCTGGTCGAAAACGTGCAGGCGCGCTACGGAGTCTCGATCCACTTCGACGACGGCGGGCACACGCGTTCCATTGACGAGCCCCTGCGCGTCGTGGTGTACCGCGCCATTCGCGAGTTGCTGATCAACGCCGCCAAGCACTCGGGCGTCTTGGAAGTTCGTTTGACGCTGAGCGACACGAAGGACGGGTTGCTGGTGTGTGTCGAAGACAAAGGCTCGGGCATGGTCGTGGGCGCCGAGGGGCTCCTCGGAACGGGTCTGCTCAGCATTCGCGAACGCCTGGCGCACGTCGGAGGTACGCTGCGCATCCGCTCGGCGCCGGGCCGCGGCACGAGCATCGAACTGGAAGCGCCGTGTTCGGGCGCCGCCCGGGAAGGAACTGAAAACAAATGAGTATTCGCGTCTTGTTGGTCGACGACCACACGTTGATGCGCGATGGCCTGCGCAAGCTTTTGTCCGACAGTCCGGATGTCGAAGTGATCGGCGAATGCGCGGACGGGCGCGCGGCGATCGAGCTCGCCCGCAAACTCCAACCCACGGTGGTGGTGATGGACGTCGGCATGCCCGAGCTGAGCGGAGTCGAGGCGACTCGGAGCATTCGGGCGGAGTGCGGGGATGTGAAGGTGCTGGGGCTCTCGACCCACGCCGACAAGCGCTACGTCCAGTACATGCTGGCGGCGGGCGCGAGCGGCTACGTGCTGAAAATCGCGGCGTACGAGGAGCTGCTGAGAGCGGTTCGCGCCGTCAGCGCCGGGCGGACGTATCTGAGCCCCGAGGTGGCAGGCGCGGTGGTGGAACGCTCGGTGAGCGGCGCGACCTCGCCGGAGGTCAGCGCGTACTCCGTGCTCGGACCGCGCGAGCGCGAGGTCCTGCAGCTGGTCGCCGAGGGCCGCACCTCCGCGGAGACGGCGCGCCGGATGCACATCTCGATCAAGACGGTCGAGACTCACCGGCGCAACATCGTTCAGAAGCTCGGACTGCACGGCACCGCCGAGCTCACCAAGTACGCGATTCGCGAAGGTCTGACATCGCTCGAAAATTAGGTGGATCCACGGATCGACCTCGGCCCGGCAAAGGGTTTGGATGCCAGTGACCGAGAAGCGTCCGTCTCACGTCTCGGGGGTTCCGCGTCGCGCGCCGGAGCTTTCCCGGAGCGCGACGGCGAGTGAGCGGCTCAGATCATGGATTGTCCAGAAACTTGCGAGAGCGTCGATTTCGCTCGCGCGCGGGCCAGCGAACTCTTGGCGCGCGTGGCGACGCTCGGCGAGCATCCGGACAGCGCGGACTTCGATGCCGCGCTCGCCGCGTTACGCGGGCACTTGGCGAAGCTGCAAGCGCGTTTCGGACTGCTGCGAGACATTCTCGACCGCACCAGCGACCTGGTGTTCGCGAAGCACGTCGACGGCCGCTACGCGCTGCTGAATCCGCGCGGCGCCGAGGTGCTCGGCCAGCGAGTGGAAGACGTGCTCGGCCGGGACGACCGGGTTTTGTTCGAGCCCGACGACGCCCGGCGGATCATGGACGTCGACTCGCGCGTGATGCAGTCGGGCGAGCCCGCGCTGCACGAGGAGGACTGCGCGACGGCGAACGGCCGACTTCAACTGCTGGTTGCGACCACGCCGTGGCGCGGTGAAGGGGGTGAGCTGCGCGGCGTCATCGGCATCGCGCACGACATCGGCGAGCGCCGGAGCCGCGAGAGTCGCGATGCCCGGCAGGTCGAGACGCTGCGCCAGTTCGCCACGGAATCGACGCTGCGCGAGGAGCGCTCGCGGCGCTCGCTGGCGGCCGAGTTGCAGAGCGATCTGGGGCAGTTCATCGCCCTCGCGAAGATGCAGTTGTCGCGGCTGCGCCAGAGCACGGGCGTCGAGCTCCAGGAGCCGTTGCGCGGCATCGAGCGGCTCGTCGAACAAGCCGACCGCTCCCTGCGCTCGATCACCTTCCAGATCCGTCCGCCTTCGCTCTCCGACCTGGGCTTGATGGCCGCGCTGGAGTGGTTGGTGGAGGACCTGCAGCGCAGGCACGGTCTGGTCGTGACGCTGGAGGACCGCGGCGCGCCCGCATTCGACGACGAGCGTGTGGCCACGATTCTGTTCCGCGCCGTTCGCGAACTGCTCGTGAACGTCGCAGCACACTCCGGAGTGCGCGAGGCGAGGGTGACGGTCGAGCGCGCCGGCGGTGCGCTGCGCGTCACGGTGGCGGACGTCGGCCACGGCTTCGACGCGCTCGACGTCGGGTCGCGCGGCCACGGCTTGTTCGGCATCGACGAGCAACTGCGGGCGCTGCGGGGCAGCGTGCTCGTCGAATCGTCTCCGACGGGGGGCACGCGCATTACGTTGACGGCTCCCCTCGCCGTCGAGCGGAAGGCAGCCGCCGGAGCGAGCCTGCGCTCCGCGCCTGGACCCAAGTCGTAGCGACGCCGGAAGCATGCTTATCGGCCTCGCAACGGACTAGTAGGTAGTCGCTTCGAATCGCTACCTAGCTACCTCGATCCCGATACCGGTTGCCACGGATCGTTCGGAAGTGCGCGGCGGCCTAGAACCTCTACCGATGGCGTGGGTGGAGCGCTCGATAGACGAGTTGCAGAACCACTGGGTGTGCCAAGGTCTCTCGCTCCCCGCGCACGAATGGATTCCCAATCATGATCAAGAACAATGTGCTCGGCGTAGCGGCGGCCTTCCTGGGCTTGTCCGTTGTCGGTGGAGCGGGTGTCGATTTGAAAGCCCCTTCGAGTTTGTGGCTCAGTTCCGAACTCGTCGGGATGAAGGTCGTCTCGCAGGACGGCGCAAGTCTCGGCAAGCTCGAGGACGTCGTCGTCCATCCGGGCAATCGCCCGGCCTATGCCGTGCTCGCCTTCGGCGAATGGCACGACTTCGGCGACAAGCTGTTCGCGCTGCCTTGGAGCGTGCTGCGCACCGTCGAAGCCGATTCCAAGCAAAAGGACAGCGCCCGTTCGCTGGTCCTGCCGGTCGACCGAGAACGCCTCAAGGCCGCGCCGGGCTTCAACACGAAGCGCTGGCCGGACTTCGCCAAGGCGGAGTGGACCAAGGACATCGACGCCTTCTACGTCGGGGACATCCAACCGAGCACGAGCTCCCCGGCAATCGAAGCGTCCTCGCGCATGCCTTCCCACGTGTGGCGCGTGACCGAGTTGAAGGGCACGAAGGTCCTCACCCCGGACGGTGAAACGCTCGGGGACATTCGCGAACTCGCCATCGACTCCAACGGCCGCGTCGCGTACGCGACGCTGTCGGTCGGCGGCTTCCTCGGCCTCGGCGACCGCGTCGTGCCGGTGCCTTGGGACCTGTTCAAGTTCTCGCTCGAAGGTGAGAAGTCCGACAAGCAGGTGATCACGCTCGCCGTCACCAAGAAGCAGCTCGAACTCGCTCCGGAGTTCAAGAGCGACAAGGCGCTGCGCGCCGAAATGTGCGACCTGACGTGGGTTCAGCGCGTCTACGAACACTACTCCTGCCCGATGTACTGGACCCGCGCCGAGAAGTCCGATGCCAGCGCTGGCGCCTCGAAGTGAAACCGTCGCCGGAATCCGAGCGCTCCCAGGGGAGCGCGTTGCGAGCGAGCCTCGGCCGGCCCACGCCGGTCGACGGCCCGACTCGAGCGGAGTTCCTCGAAGCCTGGCGCAGGCCGGATCCGTGGCGGCGCTCGCCGAGACGGACGAATGGCGCTCTCTGGGGCTTGCCTGCGCCCTGGGGCTGGTTTCCGCGCTCTTCGCGCTTGCTGACGACGACCGTGCACAGCCCGAATCGACCGAGAGCCTGAATTACGTCGGAGCGCGCGGACCGCTTGCGCGCACCGATTCGACAACTCCTCCGCTCCGCGCCGCCGCGGCGCTCCCTGCGAACTTCTCCCGACTCCACTCCACACCCTCGGTGCATCCATGACCACACCCACAATGAAAGTCGCCGACGCCGGCGAAGCTCTCGCCCGGCGCGCGGCGAACGCCGCGGGTTCGGCCGCCGACTCCATCGGCGACCTCGGCCCCACGATCAGCGCCAAGTTTCACGACGCCGTCGAGCACGGAAAGACCCGCGCCAACGAATGGACGACCCATGTCCAGGACGGGATTCGCCACGACCCGATTCGTTCCCTGCTGATCGCCGCCGCCGTCGGCGCGGTCGTCGGGGCGATCTTCGCCCGCCGCAGTCACTGAGACTCGCGACGGCGTGAAAGCGCCTTCAAGTGAAAATCTCGCTCTCCAGTTTCCTCGACTCCGCGCCGCACCCCCGGAACTCCCGTGGTGCCGAGGAAATCCATGGGGCGTCCGATTCGCCCGCCCCGCCGACTTCTCAGTCGGCGGGCGCGGACGCGCCGGACCCGAGTTCGTTTTCATCGCAGCGCGCGACCTCCGACCAGTTGTTCGAGCTCGGCGGCGACACCGTGGACGCCGCCCGGCGGCTGTTCGAGGTCTACTCGGACCGCACGAAGCTCTCGCTTCGCCGCTCGTTCCTCCGCACCGCGCTCGGCGTGATGGTCGGCGCGAGCGCGGCGCTCTGGGTGGGGGCCTCGATTCTCTCGGTGCTCCGCGGCGCCTGCGACGGACTCGCGGAACTGTGGGGCGGACGCGCTTGGATGGGGCAACTCTTCGGCGGACTCCTCGGAGTCGGCTTGGCGGTCGGCCTCCTGTTCGTCGCGTCGCGCGTGGACGCGTGGTGGCAGTTGAGACGCTTGCAGGCGAAGTACCGACCTACGAAGTCCGCGCCTCAAAAGGCCTCGGCCCCGTGAACCTGCGATGAGCGCCATCGACCTGCTTCTCGAGCGCGAGGAAGAGCGCGCGATCGCCGACCTCGAGCGCTCGCTCGTCGGAATCGGCGAGACGCTGGTCTCCGCTGCCGACCTTCGAAGCAAAGTCTGCGCTCGACCGTGGCTCGCCGTCGCCGGGGCCGCCGTCGGTGGCTTCTTCGCCTCGCCGCTGCTGATCATGACGGCCCGGCGCATCGGTTCGTCGAGCACCGGCGCCCGCGCGCTGGCCGCGCTGCCCCCCAATCTGCGTCGACAGCTCGTCGTCGCCTCGCTGCGAAGCGTGCTCAGAAGCTCTTGAACACAAACACACCGCGCGCCGCTCGCGCACGGACAACCTGACCCGCCTCGAGGAACCAATCGTGCTGTACACCATCGCCATCGTCCTGCTCGTCCTCTGGCTGCTCGGAATGGTCACCACGACCACGATGGGCGGCTTCGTCCACGTCCTGCTCGTCATCGCCATCGTGCTGGTGCTGCTGCGCGTGATCAGCGGCCGCAAGGCGATCTGAGCCGCACCACTGCCATGAACCGCATCGTCTCCATCGTGCTCATCGCCGTCGGTCTCGTGCTCGTCGTCATGGGCGTGCTCGAGTCCGACTCGGTGGCTTCCGATATCTCGCGGCTCTTCACCAACGAACCGACGGATCGAGCGCTTTGGCTGCTCATCGGCGGCGGAGCGCTCGTGCTGATCGGCGGAGGTGGACTGTTCCGTTCGGGGAAGTGAAACCGTGACGGCCTCGGTGGAGGAGCTTGCTCCGGAGGGCTCGGTGCGACGAGTGTCGGACGCGTACTCCCGCACAAGGGATGGGCCGCGCTCCGAGTTCATGGCATCAACGTTAAATCCCAGAGTGCGGATGAACGGATTCTTAGTTCTCCCGAATCTGGATGTTCCGTGGTCCGTTTCGGGGAGTTCCAACGCGTGAAACGAGCCGAAAACAGGCCGCTTTTGCTTGCCTGTAGCCGCGGATCGCACCGATAGACTCCCCGCACCTCGCAGCGGACTCCGCGTCTCCGGCCGAAACGCATGACCTTGGAGCGTACATGCCCCCGAAGCGAAATCTGATCGTCGAGCCTGTCAGCAAAGTCGGGCAATCTCGGCCCCACGAAGGGGTCTCGAGCCGCGGACTGTTGCGCCAGTTCATCGACGCGAGTTTCGTCGGGATGCTGGTGGTCTCCGAGTCCGGCGCGGTGTTGCTCGCCAACCGCGCCGCGGAAGTGCTGCTGGAGCGCTCCGAGGCCGAGCTCAGCGCGGCCCCTCCCGGCGTGCTCATTCCCAGCGCCGCAAGCGGGGCGCGCTCGCTCGACGCGGGGCGGCAGATCGAGCTGCACTCGTCGACTTTGCGAGTCGCCGGCCGCTCCGTGCGGCTCGTCACGTTGATCGACGTATCGGACGAGCGCCAGGGCCGCGTGCACGTCGACGCTCTGCTGCGGCGCTCGCGCGATCGCGCGGAGCACCTCGAGCACCTCGCCAGTCACGACCCGCTCACGGGCCTGCTCAATCGCCGCGGACTGGCGCTCGAGCTCGCGCGGATGACGCGCCATCGGCGCCGCTCGGGTGGGTCGCTCGCGGCGATCCTGATCGACTGCGACGATTTCAAACGCGTCAACGACCTTCTCGGTCACACCGGCGGCGACCGCGCGCTGCGCGAGCTCTCGCGGCGCCTGGAGGATGCGCTGCGACCCTCCGACCGCCTCGGTCGCATCGGCGGCGACGAGTTCCTCGTGCTGCTGCCCGACACGCGCTTGCCCGAAGCGATGGCCGTCGCGGAGCGCCTCCGACTCGCCGTTTGCGGCGCGCAACTGCCGGCCTCCGGCGGCGCCCACGAACTGACCGTGAGCCTCGGAGTGGAATCGGTGGCGGAAGACGCGCCGACCCTCGATGCGCTCATCGGTCTCGCCGAAGACGCGCTCCGTCAAAGCAAGTGCGAGGGCAAGAACCGCTCGACGGCCTCGGGCGCTCCGGCGCCATCGCAGGCTCGCGAGCTGTGGCAGGGGCTTCGAGCGCGAACCGGATTCCGCGCGCAGGAGCGCCCGATCGTGAGTCTCGCCGACGGCGCCGAACTCGCGTGGGAGCTCGAGCCCATCGGGCCGGCGGGCGCGTTCGAACGACCGCGCGACTTCCTGCGCTCGACCCTCTCGGACGAGTTGCTCGAGCGGATCGACTTCGAGTGCCTGCGGCTCTGCCTGACGGCCGCGGGTCCGCGCACCAAGACCGCGGAGCTGCATGTCGAATTGTTGCCGTCGACGCTGCTGCGCACGCCGACGGAGGAGCTGGTGGAGCAACTCCGCCGCTCCGCGCCCGAGCACGGACTGTGTCTGGAAGTGAGCGAGCAGCAGTTCGTCGGCGATCCTTCGGCGCTCATGCCGGCGGTGCGAGCGCTGCGCTCGGCGGGCCTGCGGCTCGCGCTCAAGGACATGAGCTTCGGGCGCAGCTCGCTGGAAGCGCTCATCATGCTCGAGCCCGACGTTGTGAAGCTCGACGCGCGCTTCGTGCGCCTCGCGCCCTCCGACATCGGCCGCGAGCGCGCGCTCGTGCGCCTCGCGCGCGTGGTGCATTCGCTCGGGAGCGAACTGCACGCTGCCGGCGTCGACTCGGAAAGCGAGCTCGAGTTGCTTCGCTCGCTGGGCGTCGCCTCCGGGCAAGGCGCCCTCTGGGCCTGAACGACGCGAGCTGAGTGCGAACACGAGGGGCGGCGGCGCGAGTCGAAACTCGCGCCG
>CALFYL010000248.1 GCA_937952135.1 uncultured Planctomycetia bacterium | reverse complement strand
CGCGCCCGCTTGCAGGAGCTGCAGGTCGAGCGAGCGGACCGACACGTTGCGCAGGGCCGGCGGCACTTCGCCCGCGACGACCTTCAGCGCGAAGCCCTCGGCGACGGCCGTCTTTCCGACGCCGGGCTCGCCCGTGAGGATCGGGTTGTTCTGGCGCCGGCGCAGCAGGATGTCGATCACCTGGCGGATCTCGGTCTCGCGGCCGAGCACCGGATCGAGCTCGCCGTTCTTCGCGCGCGCCGTGAGGTCGATCGTGAACTGATCGAGCGCTCCCGTGCCCTTCGCGGCGCCGCCGGGCGCGCCCGCCGCGCCGCCGCCCGCGCCCGCACCCGAACTCGAACCGAGCGCCGCCACTTCGGCGTTCTCGCTCGACTTCTCGACGATCTTCGCCAGCTCGCGGCGCAGCGACTCCTCGGAGATGCGCTCGAACTGCGAGGAGATCTCGTAGGCCTGCCGCGCGAGCGTCTCTTCGCTCAGCAGCGCGATGAGCAGATGGCCGCTGCGCGCCGCCGACGCGCCGAACTCGAGCGACGCGATCAACCAGCCTTCGCGCGCGAGGTCGACGACGCTGGGCGCGAGCGCGGGCGGGCGCGAGTTGCCGGTCTTGAAGCGGTCGATGGCGCGCGTGATGTCCGCCTGCATGCGCGCCGGGTCGATCTCGAAGCGCTTGAGGATCAGCGCGAAGTCGGCGTTCGGCGCCTCGAGCAGCTTCGCGAGCCAGTGCTCGATCTCGACGTTGTAGTGCGTGCGCGACAGGCACAACCCCGCGGCGGACTCGAGCGTCTTGCGGCAGGTGTCGTCGAGGCGGCCGATGAGGGACTTGAGGTTGACGTTGGCCATCGGGGGGGGGACGGGTCGGGGGCGCGGGCCGGTGGGGAGGGGCTGGACGGTTCGTTGCGAGCCGTCCGCTGAGAAGTTGGGCGGGGACGGTGCGCGGGCGGGGGTCAGACGCGATCGAGGGGCAGGGGGACGCGGACGGGCTCGGTCGCGGCGCGCGCGAGCACCCAACTGTCCCAGCCGAGCCGGGAGGCGTCGGGTCCGCTTGCGCCCAAGCGCAGCGGTGCGACCTCGTCGGGGCGCACCGTGCACTCGAGCACCGCGTCGCAGCGCGCGTCGACGAAGTCGCGCACGAGCCGCGCGAGTTGGCCCAGCAGCCGCCCGTCGGGTCGGAGCGAACGCAGTGTCGCCCGGTCGAGGGGTCCGACTCGGATCGCCAAGCGCGAAACCACGTCCCAGACGCGCGTGCCGAGCACCACGCCGGCGCCGAGCCGCTGCGCCGCGCCGTCGCCGAGCGGCTGGGCGTGCAGGCGCGAGCACTCGTGCGGGTCCAAATGCAGCCACTGTCCGACGAATTGGCGCACTTCCACCGGCGCGCCGAGCACCTCGCTCAACAGGCCCTCGAGCGAGAGCTGGCCGCGGCGTCGATCGCTGAACAGGCCGGCGAATTGCAGACGCGCGCCTTCGGCGAGGCCCTGGGCGCGGTGTGTCGGTGAAAGCCCGGCGAGGCTTTGCAGCGCTGCCGAAAAGTCGTCGGGACCGTCGCTGAAGTGGTGGGCGTGCTCGTAGGCGAGCCCGAGCGCGTACTTTCGCGACGCTCGATAGAACAGCGACAGCGCGCGGTGGTGGAACAGGTCGAGGAAGTCGCGCAGCGAGGAGTCCTTGAGCTGTTCGCGGCGCAAGACGAGCTCGGTGTAGTGCATCGGAAGCGCCCCGGCCGCACCGACGAGCCCGAAGAACTGCGCCTGCAGCTCGACCGCGCCGCCGTCGAGCGCCGCTTCCTTCGAACGCCGCGGATCGCGCAGCGCCGTCCCCGGATGCGCGAGCGTCGCCGCAGCTTTGAGGCGCACGGCCTCGCGCGCCGGCGCGTGGTCCAAGCCCACGGGGCGGCGCGGCTCGCGGCCGCGGATCGCGTCGAGCTCCGACAGCGCGAGCTCGAGCAGGCGCACCGCCTGCACGAACTCGAAGCGCTGCGGCGCCGCCGCAACCGCCGCGGCTAGGCGAGTGGCCGGTTGCCCGCGCGCGGCTTCCATCGGCGTTCCTGGACGTTGCGCTCGTCGCCTCGCACGACGAGCTCGGTGAAGCTGTTGAGGCTCGCGACGCCTCCGAGGAAGTGGTCGAGCACGCGCGAGAACAGGTGCCGGCCCGTGGCGTTGAGCCGCGCTTCGTCGAGCCGCACCGTGATCTCCAGTCCGCGCGCGACTCCCGGCAAGCCGCCCGACACGACGCGCATGGCCTTCGGCCGGCTCGTCACGTCGCGCACGCTCTCGACGACGTTGCGGTTCTCGGGCGAGAGCACGGCCGCGTACAGCGCGAGCGCTTCGCGCAACGACGCCGCCGCGTCCGCACCGCGCGCGAACGAGCCCTGGCCGAGCGCGAGATGCGAGACGAGCTTCCACAGCGCCGCGCGGCCGCGCGCCGGGCGCAGGGTCTTCGTCAGCGGCAGCAAACAACGGATCGAGCGCACTTGCCCGCCGCCGTCGCTGAAGAACAGCCGCGGCTGATCGCCGCCGAAGGGCAGGAGCCCCGGCAGGTCGCGGTTCGTGCACGTCGTCTCGACGCTCAGGACCCAGTCGTCGAGCGAATGCGTCACTCCGTCGAGGTCGACGAGCCCCAGGTGCGCCTCGCGGCCTTCGCCGGCCTTGCCGTCGTGGCTCGGCGCTTCCTCGCGCCGAACGGTGTAGTAGACGGCGTTCTCGCTCTCGCCGCTTCCGTGCCGCACGTCGTAGAACGGCAGGCACTTCAGCGTTCGACCGTCGCGCGAGTGCGCGGTCACCGAGTCGACCGAATACACCTCGTTCGACAGCGGCTCGCGCGCGTCGGGCACGACGTGGTTCTCGACCTCGCGCTGCGTCACCACGATCGGCTCCGCGCGCTTCTTGAACAGGTTGACGATCGGCGTGCAGCCCAGCGAGAAGGTCTCGGCGTTCACGCTCGCTTCGAGCTGCGGCGCGGTGCTGTCGAGCAAGAGGAAGATCTCGAGGCTGTCGGTGTAGCTCGCGAGCCGTTCGCGCGGGATGCCGACGAGGTCGACGAAGTGGTGTTTGGCCGGGAAGACGAGGAATTCCGCGAGCACGCGGTGCGCGATCGAGGAGCGGCCCGAGTACGGCAGCAGCCCTTCGTCGGCGCCGAAGCCGACCGGTCGGAGCGCGTCGGGGCCGAGCACGATCGGGCGCGGGTCGGAGCTCGACTGCGCAATCACGACTTCGACGACGTTCTCGAAAAGCCGGCCGTACAACTCGGCGACGCGCGACGGCTGGCCGCGCAAGAAGAAGCGCAGCTGCTGCGGCGAGAGTTTCTGGAAACCGTCCAGCTTGGTCTTGGTGCGCAGCGAGATCTGGATCGCGGCTGCGGCGGCGCCGGAGCGAGGCGTGCGCGGAACCGGGAGCGGAGCGCTCACGAGGCGCGCGGCGGCGACGCGGAACGGCCATACGGTGACCGGATACGCCGTGCGGAAGCGACACGTCGGACCGTGCGAGCGATCGGTCTCGAGCTGCGCGCCCGCGGCGACCTGGCTCGGCGCGGTGGCCTCCGGATCGCCTTCGAAGCGCACGATCGACATCGACGGCGTCGGCGCGAGCAAGTGCGGGTGCGTGACCGAGAGGAACGCGTCGACGAGCTCGGGGAAGTCGTCGTCGAGCTTCGCGCGCGTGCGCGCGTTCAAGAAGGCGACCGATTCGATCAAGCGCGCGACGTGCGGGTCCTCGACCGCGTCCGCGCCGAGGCGCAGGCGGCCCGCGATCTTGGGGTGCGCCGTCGCGAACTCGGCGCCGAGCTGGCGCAGGTAGCCCAGCTCGCGCTCGTAGTAGGAAAGCAGGTCGTCGGTCATCGCAAGGGACGTGCGCGCGGGGCGTTCAGATGCGGACGTGGAAGGTGCGCGTGAGCGGGTCGACGCGCGAGTCGAGGGTCATCGATTCGGGAGCGGGCTCGGCGTGCACGAGCGCTTCGATGCGAAAGTGCAGCGTGCGGTCGGAGCGCTCGCTGTCGTCCACGGCGACGACCTTGACGCTCTTGAAGCGCGGCTCGTGGGCCTTGAGCGCGGCCTCGATCTGCTTGAGGTGCTCCGCGCGGCGCTTGCGCGTCGAGAGGTTCGCGCCCGAGAGATCCGGCGCGCCGTACTCGTACGACGAGCGGCGCAGCTCGGCCGCGTCCGCCGGCGCCGCTAGGAAGCGCAGGCGCGTGTTGAGCAGGTTCTCGACGTCGCGGCGGATCGCGGCGCGCAGCTCGCGCTCGAACTGCGCTTCGCCGAGCTGCGCCTCGCGCGACGACTCCGGGCTGTCGTCGAGCAAGCGGTCGAGCACCGACAGGAGCAGCGGCCGAGCGGAGGGAGAGCGCGCCATGATGCTTCGTTCGCGAGGGCTGGATCAGCCGTTGAACTCGAGGTTCGCGATCTCGAGCACGGTCTTCGTCTCCTCGCCGACGAGGAACGTGCGCAAGCCGACGCCCGTCACGGGCTCGCTCTCGCCGCCGAGCCAGTCCGTGCGCCGCCCCAGGCGCGCCGCGTCGTCCGACTCGCCGCGCGTCGGCGCGTAGGTCGCCGGCACGTACACCTTGCCGTCGGGGCCGCCCCGCACGCTGACCTCCGCGGGCCGCCACAGCAGATCGCGCGGCCGCGCGGGCTTGTCGAAGGCGATGCTCGCGATGCTCTCGAAGGGCAGCCACATGAGCTTGCCCGTGCTCGTCAGCACTTCGAGCACGCCCGCGCAGATGTCGTCGAGATCGCGGAAGTCGTCGAACTTCACGCCGTCGCACGTGCCCGTGACCTTGGGGCGCTCCTGTTCGAACTGCTCGGCGGCTTGCGCCGCGCCCGCGGCGTCGCCGGCGCGCAGCAGCGTGAGCGCCTGCAGCGCCGCACGCACCGCCGGCGTCGCGGGCGCGAGCAATTCCGGCGCGCGGCCCTGGCGGTGCACTTCGATGCGCGTGCGTTCGGCGCGCAAGAGCTGGCGGAACAGCGCGAGCCCCGGCGAGGCGCCGGTGTCGAGCTTCGCCATCGCGTCGAGCTGCGCGTCGGCGCGGTCGAGCTCGCCGCGGATCGCGAGCAGCTCGGCGAGGAAGCCGCGCTTGTCGAAATCGCGCGGCGCGGCCTTCACTTCGAGCGTCACCGCGTGGATCGCGTTGTCGAGCTCGCCGCGGACGTAGAAATCGGACGCAGTAGGCGCAGGGGCGGTCATGGGGGGGGCTTTCGTGGGAGGGGTTCCTGGGCGGCGCCGTCGAGACGGGCGATCAGCGCGCGCCCGCGATCTCGGTGACGAGCTTGAGGGAGGTCGACAGTTCGTCGAGTTGGAAGTGCGGCCGCAGGTGGATGACCGACGAGTACGAGCCCGGCTTGCCGGGGATCTCGCGCACGCTGACGGCGATGTCGCGCAGCGGCTGGCGCGCCTGGATCTCGACCGTCGCGTCTTCGTTCGACACCGAGTAGCCGCGCAGCCAGCGGTCGAGCAGCTTCTCGAGCTCGTCGGCGCTCGTGTACGACCCCGCGCGGTCGCGGCCGATCATCTTGATCGTGTGCGCGAAGCGCGACACGCAGAAGGTGTACTGCAGCATCGAGGCGAGGCGCGCGCTCGCTCGGGCCTGCTCCTCCGTGTGGCCCTTCGGCAAGTGCAGCGAAGGCGTCGAATAGAACGCGACGTAGGGCGAGCCCTGGCAAGCGCAGGCCGTGATCAAGCCGTGGTCGGCGAAGACCTTCTCCTGCAAGTCGGTGATCACGACCTCGACCGGCGGAGCGAACGCATGCGGCTCGCTGTCCGGCTCGAAAGCCGGCGCGGGGAGGTTCGTGACCAGGCCGCCGGTCTCCACGCCGCGTTCGACGCCGCGGATCGACGCGAGCCAGCCTGTGTTCTCGAACGCGCGCAGGAGCACCGAGCCGAAGGCGTACACCGGGTTCGCCCACAGGCAGCCCGTGAGGTCGGAGGCCTCGGTTTCCTCGCGAAAACGGAAGCGATCGGCGCGCCGCGGGTCGTCGCGCCACGGTGGGCGGATGAGCACGCGCGGCCCGAGCAGGCCGAGGAAGCGCGCGTCGTCGCTCTCGCGCAGCGCGTTCCAGCGCAGGTACTCCTGGCTCTGGAAGAGGCGCCCGAGATCGAGCGGGCGCGAGAGCTCGTGGAAGTGGTCGAGGCCGAGCAGCGACGGATGGAGCGCCGTGAGGAACGGCGCGAAGGCGGCGGCGGCGACTTGCGCGAGCCCCTTGAGCACGCCGATGTCGTCGATGGGTTGGTCGGGCCGCGGCCGGTGCGCGATCGCGTAGTCGCCGAGCAGCACGCCGAAGGGCTCGCCGCCGGGCGTGCCGAACTCGTCGCTGTAGACCTTGCGGAAGAGCTGCGATTGGTCGAACTCGATCGCGCGTTCGAAGTCGCGCGCGAGCTCGCGCCACGTGACGCTCAGCACGCGGATGCGCACCTCGCGCCGCGCCGTGACGCGCCCGACGAGGAGTTCGAGCCCGCGCCAGGACGCCTCGAGGGCCTGGAAGCGCGGGTGGTGCAGGATCGCGTTCGTCTGCGCGCTCAAGCTGCGGTCGAGCTCGGCGATGGCGAGCGTGAGCGAGGCGACGAGGGCCTCGCGCGTCGGATGCTCGCCCAGGCCGGCGAGCTCGATCCAGATTCCCAGCGCGCGCGTCCACTGCGGCGCCGCGAGCAGCGCGTCGAGATTCGCCGCGTGCGCGCCCGAGCGCGCGGCGGTGGCTTGCAACACGCTCGCGAGGAAGTCGACGCTCATGTCCGCGCTCCGCGCACGCTCGATCCGCGCGCTCTCACGCCAAACGCAACGCCCGCCAAAGAGAACGTGCGCGGCCCCGTCGACGAGTTTCGCTGGGGCGCGCGCACGTTCGAAGTTCCCGCGGGTCCCGCGCTACTTGGCGACCGGGATCTTGGCGACCAGGCGCATCGACGCGGTGAGCTCTTCCATCTGCAGCCAGGGGCGCAGGTAGGCGACCGCGTTGTACGCGCCGGGCTGGCCCGGGATTTCCTTCACTTCCACGCGCGCGTCGGCGAGCGGGTAGCGCGCCTTCATCTCCTGGCTCGCGCGCTCGTCTCCGGTCACGTAGTTCTTCAGCCAACTGTCGAGCCAGCGCTCGCAGTCCTTGGCTTCCATGAACGAGCCGATCTTGTCGCGGCCCATGACCTTGATGTAGTGCGCGAAACGCGACGTGGCCATGATGTACGGCAGGCGCGCGGAGATCGCCGCATTCGCGGTCGCGTCCGGCGTGTCGTACTTCTTGGGCTTCTGCGTCGTCTGCGCTCCGAAGAACACGGCGTAGTCCGTGTTCTTGTAGTGGCACAGCGGCAGGAACCCGAGCTTCGAGAGCTCCGCCTCGCGCCGGTCGGTGATGCCGATCTCGGTGGGGCACTTGCTGTCCGCGTCGCCCGAGTCGCTCGTGAACAAGTGCGTCGGCAGGCCCTCGACCTTGCCGCCGCCTTCCGCGCCGCGGATCGCCGTGCAGAAGCCCGACTCGGCGAAGGCCTTGGTGAGCGTCGTGCCCATCACGTAGGCCGCGTTCATCCAGCAGTAGTCGTCGTGGCCCATCTCCTTGCCGCGACCCTTCTTGTCCTGCGGAGCTTCCTCGTAGCCGAACTCCTCGACGGGCGCTGTCGCCGCGCCGTAGGGCAGGCGCGCGAGCACGCGCGGCATCGTCATGCACACGAAGCGCGAGTCCTCCGACTCGCGGAACGAGCGCCACTTCTGGTATTCGGCGGTCGAGAAGATCTTCTCGAGGTCGCGCGGCTTGCTGAGTTCCTCCCAGCTCTGGAAGCCGAACAGGCCCGGCGCCGGCGCCGTCACGAACGGGCAGAAGCTCGCCGCGGCGATGCTCGACATGCCCTGCAGCAGGCTGAGGTCCTCGGGGTGGTTCGAGAACTCGTAGTCGCCGATCAGCGCGCCGTAGGGCTCGCCGCCGGGCGTGCCGAACTCGTTCTCGTAGAGCTTCTTGAAGGTCGTGCTCTGGTCGAACTCGCTGGCCTTGTCGAGGTCCTTGAACAGCTCGCGCTTGGAGATGTCGAGCGCCTTGATCTTGAGCGTGGCGCTGGTCTCCGAGTTCATCACCAGGTGGTGCAGCCCGCGCCAAGAGCCCTCGAGCTTCTTGAACTCGGGCGAGTGCATCACCGCGGCGAGCTGGGCCGAGACGAGCTGGTCGATGCCCTTGATGGCGCCTTCCAGCGTCTGGCCGAGGTTCTTGCTCCAGCTCACCGTGCCGCGCAGCGCTTCCTGCGTCAGCGTCTTGAGCAACTCCTCCGTGCGCGAACGCTCGGTTTGTTTCGTGGCCTTGATGGCCGCTTCGAGCAGGCTCGGCGCCGCGTCGGCGGACTCCGCCGACTGCGCCTGACTCGAAGACTGGGATTGGGCTTCGCCGGTCATGTTCGTAGCTCCTCGTGCGTGGGGGGTGCGGGGCCTACTTGTTCTCGCCTTCGACGCCCAGGTCGCGACCGAGCCGCTTCAGCTCGTCGGTGTTCTTGAGCACCTTCTCGAGGATCTCTTCGAGGTCCTCCGAACGATCGACCTTCGACACCAGGTCCGACAGCTTCGCGCGCGTCTCGAGCAGCTTCTTCAGCGCGGGCACTTGCTCGGCGACCTTGGCCGGCGAGAAGTCCTCGAGCGACTTGAAGGCGAGGTCGACCTGCATCTGGCTCTTGTCGCCGGCCAGCGTGTTCTCGACCTTGAAGTGCAACTCGGGCGCGGTCTTGGCGAGCACGTCGTCGAAGTTGTCGCGGTCGATCTGCGTGAACTTGCGGTCCTTGAGCGGCTTGAGCGGCTGCGCGGGATTGCCGCTGAAGTCGCCGAGCACGCCGACCACGAAGGGCAGTTCGCGCTGCACGGCGGCGCCGCCGGTCTCGACCTCGTAGCTGATGTGGACGCGCGGCTTGCGCACGCGCTCGAGCTTCTTGTGGACGCTTCCCATGTTGGTTGCTGGTGGTTGGGCCGTCAGGGCGGGGCCGATGCGGCGGGGGGCCTGGAAGAAGGAGATTCGGAGGGACTACTGGTCGGTCGACGGCGGGCGGATGCCCGTCATCATCTGGTAGGTGGAGCGCGAACCCGAGTCGGGGATCAGCTCCTCGATCAGCTCGTGCAACGGGAGGTTGCCCCAGCGGACCGCTTGCTCGATCAAGTACGCGATGGGCGAGTGCGGCTCGGCGCGGCGGTAGTACTCGGCCACCGTTTTCAGCGTGCGAAGCGCGTCCTCGCGGCTGCGCAGCGGGCCCGCGGCGACGGCGGCGCCGCTCGCGGGCGCGGCTTGTGCGTTCGCTTCGGCGCCCGCGCTCGCGGCCGGCGTCGCTCCGCCCGCGTCGACCACGTCGCGCGAGATGTACGCGACCGCGTCGGCCACGCGGCCGATCGCTTCCGAGATGCGCGACGACGGCGGCGCGTTCGAGCCGCAGCGCTGCTCGAGCGCCGCGTTCAGCGCCGCGAAGGCCGCGCGGCACTCTTCGATGTCGGCCTGGAGCTCGGTGTAGAACGCCGCGCCGGCGTTGCGCGCGCCCTGGCGGAACTGCTCCATGGTCGGCGCGCCGCCGGCGATGCGCTGCTGGCGCTGCTCGGCGTCCTCGATGCGCTCGAGCTCGGTGGCCTGGTGGTAGTGCCACGCGCTGTAGGGCCCGCCGACGTCCGACGTCGCGGTGATCGGGATCAAGCTGATCGGCGCGATCAGCGTCCCTTCCGCGTCCTCGCCGTTGAGCCCCGTCAGCGGCGCCGTGCGCGTCGCGAGCCCATCTTCGTCGGGCATCGGGTGCAGGTGGTCCCAGTAGCGCTCGACCCAACCCGCGATGAGCTTCAGCCCGTCGCGCAGTCCTGCGAAACCGTGCTCGCGCGTCAGCGCCTCGATCCACCACGCGGCGACTTCGAGGTCCTTCGACTGCTCGCCCAAGAGCTTCGGAGCGAGCTCGAGCACCTCGGACCAATCCGCCGCCGGCGCCTCGCCGTCCTCCCCGTGCAGCGCCTGCCGCTCCGCCGCGCGAGCCGCCGCGCGCGCATCCTTGATGCGGTAGTAGAGCGAGCCCGGATTCGGGTCGAGACGGACGTTCGCGCCCGCGGGGGCGGCGTCGGACAGCGGCGCGAGCAGCGCCTCGAGGGGGATCGTTTCGGCCGAAGCCATGGGGGACGAGCTGGGGGGACGAGCTGGGGGGACGAGCTGGGGGGGCGTTGAGGGGGCGGCGACTTGGGAGGAGCTTGTCGCGACTTCGCCGACCCCTTGGGGACCCGCGGAGGGCGATTCTAACTGGGACGTCACATAGCTTGGGGGCGCGCCGCGGACGGCGCGGCGATTCAGCGGACGCGGCCGCGCAGCGCGATGAAGGCGCCGCGGAGCGACTCCCACAGCGGCGGCACGTTTTCCGGCGCGGGGGCGGCGCCGGATGCCGAGCGCGCCTCGGCGGGACACAGGTCTCCGGCGAGGCGGGCGCGTCCGGCCTGCGGCGCGCGCAGCCACACGGCGTCGGCCGGGGAGGGCGCGGCGCGGAAGAGGACGACGAAGGCCGGAGTGCGCGGGGGAACGCTCTCGCTGGGGAGGGGCTCGGAAGCCGCACCGGTCGAGGCTCCGAACAGGGATTCGCCGCCACCTTCGGGCGCGCTCGCGGAGGGATCGGCGGGCGGCGGGTCGAACGGGTTGGGTGCGTCGAAAGGGTTGGGCGGGTCGAAGGGGTTGGGCGCGTCCGCGCTCGGCGCATCGAAGGAGGAACTCGAGAAGGCGGAGCTCGAGAACGACGAAGCGCCGAACGGATCGGAGGACGCTTCGGGCTCGGGCGCGGGCTCGGCCGGCGGCGCGGACTTCTCGGGCAGCGGGAAGAACAGCGTCGGGAGCAGATCGCGGCCGACGAGGTTCATCTCGACCAGCAGTTTGAGCCAGGCGAGCGTCTGAGGGCGCGACGGAAGGTCGACCGCGAGCGGCAGCCGAAGCGGGCCGCGGTGCGCCTGCTTGCGCAGCGCTTCGAGTCCGCAGAGCGTCTCGAGCAGACCCTCCTTGCCCTTGCCGGGCCAGAGCGCCGCGAGCCACGTCTCGAAATCCACGCCCTCCGCGGGCGGCGATTCGAGTTCCGCGAAGTCGACTTGCCGCGTGCGCATCGCGCCGAGGAAGCTCTGCGCGTCGCTGTGCTCCTCGCGCGCGGCGTACACCTCGTGAAGTCGCTGCCAGACCGCCGCCGACACCGGCGCGCCGGCCTCGAGGTCCTCCTGCACCGCCTTCTTCTTGCGCTCGACGAAGGCGACGAACGGGAACGGCCGCAGGCCGCCGGTGTCGCTCGAAGGCCACGCCGCGCCGACCAGCGGCGCGCCCCAGGAGTCCCCGAGCACGAAGGCCGCCGGCCACGCGAGCGTGAGCGCATCCTTGGCGTTCGGCGCCTGGGAGAAGGCGCGGTCGAGCCAGTCGCGGAAGTTCTGGCCGGCGCCCTGGCCCGCGCCGACGCGAAGGTAGTCCTTGGCGAGCGGCAGCTTGCCGTAGAGCTGCACCGGCGCCTGCTCCTTGCCGAGAAACGAAAACATCGCGGGGCTCGTGCTGGGGGAAGGGGGGCGTCGGTTGGATCGGAGGGAAGGATGGAGAGCGCGGCTACTGCAGACGCTGCGGTCGCACCGGCAGGTCGCGGTCGAGGAAGCGCAGTTCGAAGGGCGCCGGCAACTTGGCGCCCTCGGGGAGCACGGTGACGAGCCACAGGCCGTTCTCCGCCTTCTCGCCGCTCCAGGCGAGCATCAGCGGCGCGAGCGACGTGTAGATCTCGAGCTTCGCATCGCCCGGCTCGAACTCGCGCGCGCTCGACGGCGTGTCGTTCCAGCGCATGCGCAACTTCTTGCCCGGATCGGCGCGGAAGCTCCACTCGAGCGTCTTCTCCGGCATGTCGGCGTCGACGTTCTCGTACTCCCAGTCGCCGAGCGAGTTGATCGGCGAGTAGAACGCCTCGCGCCAGCCCTCGCCCTTCTTGCTCGGATCCCAGATCGACAGCGTCTGGTCGACCCGCGGCTTGAGCGCGATCTTCACCGCGCCGTCCTCGATGCGCCGGCCGTCCGTGCCGAGGAAGAACTGCTGCAGGTCCATGAGGAAGCGCTGCGTCGCGAGGACCGGGTCGCTCGGCGGAGGGTCCTCGGGACCGCCCCCGGCGCCGCTCTTCGGCGCGAGCCCGATCTCCACCGCCTTGTAGCGCGCCTGCAGCGAGTCGAACTTGCCGTTCTTGCGGTTGAGCAGCGCGTACACGCGTTGCATCAGCGCGCCTTCCTGGAACTTCGTCTTGGTGAGCGAGAAATCGCTCGTGTACAGCGCGTCGAACAGCTCGCGGTTCTCGTCGAGCAGCTCGCGCAGGTCCTCGCCGTAGCGCGTGCGCACCTCGTCGACGAGCCGCAGGCGCAGCGACTCCCACAGTCCGCGCGCGTACACGCCGCCGCCGTTGGGCGGAATGTCCTGATCCGCGCGCTTGGTGGTGTCGATCTCGTACACGCGCGTCGCGAGCTCCGCGCCGTCGGTCGTGCGTGAAACACCTTCGGCGACGCCCGTCAGCCACTCGACGTACGGGCTGCGGCTCAGCGCGCTCGCGTTCGTCGGCGCCTTGAGCGCGCGCAGCGTCTCGAGCGTCCGCGCGGCGCGTTCGAGCTTCAAGAACACCGGCGAATTGCGCGCGAACAACGGATCGTCGAGCGGCGGCGGCTGCGCCACCTCGTCGAGCCCGCGGATCAACTCCTCGATCGAGGCGCGCGAGAGCTTGTCCTTCACTTTCGCGGCCGCGTCGGCGAGCGTGAAGCCCGCCTGGCCGTGCAACTGCGGCGCGCGCCAGTACGAGCGCAGGTCGCGCTCGTGGCGCTCGAGGCGTTCGATCAGGCAGCGTTCGACGTCGTCGAGCCACGCGCCGTCGAGGCCGTCGCGCGTGTCGTCTCCGGCGACGCCGAAGCGCTGCTTCATGAGCGCGAAGTGCTCGCCGAGCGTCTGCAGCATCGCGCGCGTGTGCGCTCCGCCGTCGGGCAACTGGCGCCAGTATTCGACGAGCAGCTCCTGGCGCCCGTCGGCATAGCGCCGCAGCAGGTTCTTGGCGCGCGTCGACGGCGCGTTCTCGGTCTTCTCGGCCACCGCCGCGAGCGTGTCGAGCACTTCGATCTCGAGCGTCGGCGCCGTGGTGGTCGCCGCGCTCGCGAGCAGCGCGCGCCAGCTCTTGTCGAGCGCGCTGAGGTGCTCGACGAGCAGCGCGTCGATGTGCGCGACGAAAGCCGCCGTGCGTTCGGCGTCGAAGCTCGTCAGCGCCGCGCGGGTGTTCGCGAGCTGCGCCACGAGCGAGCGCGCAAGCTCGTCGGCCTCGAGCGGCGAACCCGCCGCCGCGCGCGCGTCCGCGAGCGCGCCCCAGGTCGGATGGCGCTCCGCGAACTGCCGGCCCGCTTCGCGCAATTTCGCCGCGTACACGCCCTTCGAGAGCTCGTTGAGGCGCAGCTCGCGCAGCGCCGCGGTCACGTCCTGCGCCAGCGTGTCGAGGCGCCAATCGGCGTTCGGCTTCGCCGTGCAAGCGCGCAGCAGCGTTTCGTCGAGCATCGAGCCGAGCTCGCTCGTCGGCGCTTCGATCTGCCCGTTCCAGCCGGCGACCTTCTCGTCGAGCAGCTCCTTGGTGAAGCCCGCCGCCTCGCCGCCCACCGCGCCGAAGGACCAGTTGAAGCTGATGTTCTTGCCGGCGCCCGCGAACTGCGCATCGATGAAGCGGAACAGGTCCTGGTGCGCGCGCCACTCGCGTTCGACGCGGCCGACGGCCTGGCGTTGCGCGAGGAGCGTCGCGAGGCGTTCGCGCGGCGCGCCCAGCTGCTCGCGGAACTGGAACTTCACCGGCGTCGACTTGATCTGGAAAGTCGTCTGCGTGAGCGGCTCGAGGTCGCGCGACGCGAGCTGCAGCGCCTCGGTGGTCGCCGCGAACTGCTCGCAGGTCGCGAACACGGTGCGCTCGTCCTGCAGCTTCACGCTCGAGAGCTGGCCGTGCAGGCGCGCGATGCCGAGCCACGCGACCATGTAACCGACGCCGCCGCGCGGCTGCCACGGGACGCCGGGCGTGAGGCATTCGTCGACGAGCGCGAGCGCTTTCGCCGCCGCTTCGTCGATGCTGCGCGCGGCGCCGGGCGGCGCGGGCGACACGGCTTTGCCGCCGTACTCCAGGCGCGCCTCGATGGCGCGGGTGAGCGTGAAACGGTCGCCGTTGGGCGCGTTGAATTCGCGCTCGCTCTGCGGCAGAGCGCCTTCGACGAGCTTGACCGCGTCGCGATCGGAGAAATCGATCTCCGACAGCAGAAGCGTCGCGCGGCCCATCAGCGTCAGCAACTCGTCGTGATCGGCGGGCTTGCTCTCGGTGACGCGCTTGACCGAGTCGAGCATGCGTTCGCGCAGCCGCGGAGCGAGCCGGTGGTCGAACTCGCTCACGTACAGGCGCTGGAGGTCCTCGCGCGTCGAGTTCCAGATCTCCTCGGACACCGCGCGCTCGGTCTGGATCGCGCCGCGCGTCGCGTGCAGCGCCTCGAGCATGCGCGGCACGGCCCAGTCGCGGCCTGCGTCGAGATCGCGCGCCAGCTCGAGCGCCTGCGTCGTGTTGCGATCGACG
This sequence comes from uncultured Planctomycetia bacterium, assembly GCA_937952135.1. Taxonomy (GTDB): domain Bacteria; phylum Planctomycetota; class UBA1135; order UBA1135; genus WYBT01. Next base: position 22,636 of record CALFYL010000248.1, on the reverse strand, counting down.
TCGCCGCCCGAACCGCTGGCGAGGTACACCCCGGCGCCGATCAGCGACGCGAGCGCGATCGCGCCGGACACGCCGTAGCCGATCATCGCGCGGCGGTGCGCGGCCATCGCGCGACCCTTCGTCGGCCGCACGAGGCCGCGTTCGCCGAACACGCGCTGGCGCACGAGGTCCTTGATGAAGTACGCGCGCTGCTTGGTGAACAGCGCCTCGAGGTCGCGCTGGTCCGCGTCGCCGCTCGAGCCGAGCACGGCCGCGCAGGCGCGCGCCATCGGCACGCCGCTCTGCAAGCCGCTGGTGAGGTACAGGCCGCGGAAGGTGAGCTTGCCCTCGAGCGAGCTCTCGGTGAACACGCGCCGCAGGTAGATCTCCAGCGGCTCGAACAGCGCGGCGAGTTCCTCGGGGAACGCGTACAGGCGATCGACCTCGCCCAGCGCCTCGGGGATGTGCGCGGTGGCGAGCATCTGCGCGCGCAGCGAGCGGGCGCGCTCGACGATGCTCGAGAACCCCAGACGCGCTTCCTCGACGTCGAAGGGCGCGTCGACTTTGTCGGCGCCGCGCGACCAGCCGAACATCTCGTGGCGCTTGTTCGCGTCGAGGCGGTGCACCGATTCCGCGAAGCCGAACAGCTTGTCGGCCTTGGTCAGCACGACGTAGATCGGGAGCTGCGCCTCGAGCTTGTTCGCCAGCGTCAGCAGCGCGCCCTGGATCTTGTTGGCCTTGCTCTTGGCGACGTCCGGCGAGTCGCCGAGCAGGCTGTCGCACGGCACGACGAGCAGGATGCCGTTGGCCGGGCACATCGGCCGGAAGTTCACCAGCAGCCCGAGGAACGCTTCCCACTCGAGCTGGTCCGCGACTCCGCCTTCGTGCGTGAACAGGCGGCCGGCGAGGTCGAGGATCACGGCCTCTTCGGTGAACCACCAGTCGCAGCCGCGCGTGCCGCCGATGCCGGAGAGCTTGTTCTGGCCGAAGGGGAAGTGCAGGTCGCTGTTCTGCAGCAGCACGCTCTTGCCCGACTGCGGCTCGCCGACGAGCAGGTAGAACGGCAGCTCGTAGCGGTCGATCTTCTGCTTGTCGAGCTCGACGACGAAGCCTTCCCACTCGCGCTTGCGGTCCTCGATGCCTTCCTTCGCGGTCAGGCCTTCGTCGAACGCGCGGCGCTGGCGCTTGCGCCACACGCGCAGGGCCACTTCGACCGCGACCCACGCGAGGCCGACGGCGAGCACGGTCCACAGCACGGGCTTGAGCAGCTCGGGCATCAAGAGCACGAGCACCGCGAGGGCGGCGAGCACTAGCACCGCGATCGCGATCCAGAACCAGCGACTCGAAAAGATGCGCTTCATGGCGGGGTGCTCTCAGCGCTCCTGCTGGTCCGATGGGCCCGACGGGTTCAGGCGCTCCGCGTGCTCGCGGATCTGCTGGTTGGCCCTGCGGTTCTTGAAGCTCGTCACGGCGTCGCCGGCGAGCAGCGCGAAGAGCACCGCGCCGAGCGCGACGAGCACGAAGCGGAAGATCCCCGCGGTCGGCAGCTTCGACAGTTCCCGCGGCGAATTGCGCCCGTAGGCCTCCGGCGCGAGCTTTTCGTCGCTGGCCTTGAGCCGCGCCTTCTCGAACAGGAGCTGGCGCTTGCGCTCGAGCTCCTTGCGGTCGCCGTAGAGCTTGCCCTGGAACCCGAGCGCCAGGCAGGTGAAGAGCACGTGCGCGATCTCGGCCGCGTCGTTGCTCGGATCGCCCAGCACCTCGTCGGCGAAGTCGAAGAAGCGGTCGCCGCCCTCGGAGGTCTGGAAGTAGTGCAGCTCGAGCAGTTGCATCGACCACGCCATGCGGTTGGGCCAGTTCGAGCCCAGCACGACTTGGTCGACCGCCGCGACCAGCGCGTACTTCACGCGGTCGAACTGCGTCTTGAGCTTGCGGTCGCCGTCGCACGTGCGTTCGACGAGCTCGAACTCGCGCACCAGCGCGTCGCGCAGGTCCTCGACCGACGCCGAATTCGTCTCGGCGTTGCGGCGGAACGTCGTGAGGTACGAGAAAAGCGGCGTGCACGCCTCGTGCAGGTTGGCCGGTCGGGTCGTCATCGGCTACCCCGGAAGTTCCACGTAGAAGTGGTAGCGAATCTCGCCCAAGGCCCCGAGCGCGGAGAGCAGCACGCCCTTGTGCGCGTCGAGGATCTTGAGCCACGAGTCGCGCGAGCGGCCTTCGGTCGCCACGCGGAAGTAGTGCAGTTGCGCGCGCTTGGGGAACGCGGTGGGCGGCGTGCGCAGGTGCTCGAGCTCGATGCCCGGCACCACGCCTTGCACGACGCGGTCGGTGTCCGAGGGCGAGATCAGCTTCACGCCCGCGAGCACGAGCTGCGCCGCGTCCTCGGGCGTCTGGTCCATCTCGACCGCCAGGTAGAACAGCGCGTTGCCGCCGCGCCATTCCTGCGGGATGCGGCACTCGAAGAAGCCTTCGCGCTGCGGGTCCTTCTTGAACTCCGCGGTGTCGTAGGGAACGGCGACTTCGGCCGCGAGGAACGTGCGCAGCGCCGTGAACACGACCTGGAAGCACTCGTCGAGCTTCGCGTGGTCGTACACCGGCAGTTCGGGCGCGCTGCGTTCGTCGCCGAACAGCGCGAGCGCACCGGCGCAGCGCGCGAGCTCGAGGTAGATCGGGAACGGGTGCAGGTCGCCGCGGCCGGCGAGTTGCTCGAGCGAGGCCACGACCTGGTTGAGCGTCAGGAGCTTGACGATGCCGGAGATGTCGGCGCCCTTGTCGACGCTCGAAAGGCGCGCGAGCGACGGCACGCGCAACGCGAGGTCGCGCGATTGGCCGCGCGCCTGCGCCGCGAGCGAGCCGAGCGTGTGCATCAGCGCGTGCGAGGCGCCGGCCGCGACCACGGGCGCGACGAAGCTCTCCGAGAGCGCCGACTTCGCCGCCGGCTTGCCGCGCCGCACGAGCCGCGCGAGCTGCAGCGACTCGTAGCCCGAGCGGTCCTCGTCGCCGAAGAACAGGCGGAAGTGCAGGCTGCGGAACTCGAGCTCCTTGGCCGAGTCGCGCAGGTTCTCGTCGTTCACCAGCTCGACCGACGTGCGGTAGCGGAACGCGCGGCCGGCCTCTTCGCCGACCTGCGGCGTGTTGTCCTGCACCGCCTGCGCGCCGAGCCACACGTCGAGCTCCGCGCCGGTGAAGTGCTCCCCGAACTCGCGCTGCTCGAGGAACGCGTCGCCGCCGAGCGTGGCGTGGGCGCCGTCGCGCAGCAGCACCTCCAGCTCGTCGACCTTCAGCACGTCGCGCTCGAGCGCCTGCGCGTCGAGCTCGAGCCGCACCAGCCCGAAGCGCCCCGGCGAACCCGCCGCGTCGACCCGCGCGATGCGCGCGTTGACCTCGCGCGTGAAGGCCTGCAGGTGCTGGGGGCACAGCAGCATGCCCTCGCGCCACAGGACGCTCTGCTGGGGTCGGGCGCTCATCGCGGGGGGCGGATTCGGCTCTTGGGGGGACGTTGAGGTGCAGAAAGGGGTCGCCGGGCGGCTACTTGCCGCCCACGCGGTTGATCGCCAGGCCGCGCACCTCGAGCTCGATGCGGCCGATGTTCTCGATCTCCGTCTTGGAGATCTTCGTCGAGGCGCCCCAGCCCTTCGGTCCGCAGTTGACGAGCACCGCGAGCGCCAGATTCGGCCGCGCCTCGAGCAGCGCGCGGTCGATGCCGACCGTGAACTCCGCGGTCTTCGCGTTCGGCTTGAGCTTCACCGACTTGTGCGTCGGGTTCGCCGACTTCACCTCGAACAACCACGTCGCGCCGAGGGTCGGCTTGAGCTGCGCGAAGGTCACGTATTTGGCCTGGCGCTCGGGCCGCACGAGCTTGTCGATCGTGCGCGGATCCTCGAGATCGGCCAGGTCCGCGTCGTCGGCGACCACGATGTAGAGCGACACCACCTCGTCGAGCTGCGCGCCCTTCAACTTCGCGTTGAAGGTGCCCGGGCCCATCACCATCTTGCACGCGGGGCCCAGCGCGGCGACGAGCAGCGCCAGGGCGACGAGCTGCAGATTCTGGAGCCACGCGGACCGCGCGCGGCGCAACGTGGGGGACGCGGGGACTCGGCCAGCGGCGATCGAGGCGCTCATGGCATGCGGCTCCTCGAGCGAGCGCGCGGGGGCTGCGCGCCCGCTCCGGAAGGGGGGCAGGGGGGGGTGGGGACAGGCGGGGCGTCGCACTCTACACGCCGTGCAAGGGGAGCGCACCGCGCGATAGGTCGTAGGTGGGAGGCGCGCTCAGCCGCTCGTTCGCGCGCAGGGAACACGGTTTTTTCCGCTGAATTGTCGCGCCTCGTCGAGACCCGCGCCGCGTCGCAGCGCCGGCGACGGAGCGCGGGGTGGGAGTTTCACCGAGCACGCCGGCACGCTGAGCTCGGACCGTGCGAAGCGCCGCCGCCCGACCTGCGAATCGGCGACGCCTCGCTCCACGCCAGGCGCCGTCGGGCCGCCTCCCGCGAGTCGTCGCCGACGTCGGACACTTCACCGCTCCGAGCTCACGGATCGAGCCGCTCGCCTTCGATCCGCTCGGCTCGAGACAGCTGCGGTTCAGCGTTCTCGTTGCGCTCGGTCCGGCGACGCAGACTCTGAATCTCGAACTCGGTTGCGCGAATGGGAGACGCTCGGCTTCAAGTCTCCAAAGTGGCACGTTCGCGAAGGGAAGGCGCCATTCATGAGACGATTGCACGCGATTTCGAATTCATGCGCTTTGGCGTCTTGCGGATTCTGATCGATCGCCGCTAGCGTCGCGACGTCCAGTCATCTTCCGCTGCGCAAGCAGCCCAGAAATCCATCGGAGCCCTCGATGAGTGAAGTGACCATGGTCGACACGGCGCAAAGCGTCGAGACAACCGCGCCGCGTGGACCGCACAGTGGTGTTCGCCGCGTTTCCGTCGTGCACTGCTTCGAGTTTGCAGCGCGCCGTTACGCCTACTTCGTGCGGACGGGCGACATCGTCCGACTGTCGCCTCCCGCGTTCGACGCGCTGTCCATGGTCGATCGCGGCGAAGACCTCGCCAGCATCGCCGCTGCGTTGAACCAGTCCTATGGCGAGGAGATCGCGCGCGGCGTGCTCACCGAGATCGAAGGGCTCACGGCGGAAGGCTATCTGAGTCGCGAACTCGAATTCACCGGCGTCGAGCTCGAGGGCGACGTGCAGAGCCTGCTGCGTCACCATCCTCGCAACATCATGTTCCTGGTCACGGAGGCGTGCAATTTGGCCTGCACGTACTGCTACGAACTGCAGCAGGGCGTCCACGCGCGGGCGCGCACGCTCAAGAAGGCCGACGCGCGCAAGATCATCGACGCCTACTTCGAGGGCTCGCTCGGGCGCGACCAGTGGACCGTGACCTTCTTCGGCGGCGAGCCGCTGCTCAACTTTCCCGTGGTCCGGGAGACGACCGAGTACGCCTTGCAGCGCGCCAAGGAACTCGGCAAGGCCGTGGATTTCACACTGACGACGAACCTCACGCTTCTGACCGATGAAATCGCGGAGTTCCTCGCCAGCAACCGCTTCCACGTCATGGTCTCGATCGACGGCGAGCGAGAGGCGCACGATCGCTACCGCAAGACGGTGGACGGCCGCGGCACCTACGACAAGGTGACGGCGAACCTGCAGTTGCTCATCGAGAAGATGAAGAAGCATCGAACGCGGCTGCCCAAGATCCGGGCCACGCTCACGGCCGAGAACACCGACGCGCGCGCCGTCGAAGAGCACTTGAAGTCCCTGGGAACCCATTTGGTGATGGTCGGCGGTTCCCACGGAACCGTCGAGAAAGGCAAGCAGGAGTTCGACGTCGGCGGCGGCGCGAGCGGCAATCTCCTGGAGCGGCCGTCGCCGGTGGCGCTAGGCGCATTCGAGGCGCTGGCGGAACTCGATCGGAACCCCGACGCGCAGCCGAAGCTCGGTGCGGGGACGGTCGAAGGGCTGCAGAGGGTCCACGCCGAAGTGACCCGCCGGCAGGCGCATCGGCATGCGCGTCCGTCGTTGTGTGGAGTGTGCCGCAACATGAAGGCGGTCACGCCGACAGGCGATATCTATCCCTGCCATCGGTATGTCGGAATGGAACCATTCAAGCTCGGCAACGTGCACACCGGCGGCGCCGATCCGGAGAAGGTCCGCAAGTACTACGAGAGCTTGTACGCGAACTTCCAGGTCGAGTGCGCCAAGTGCTGGGCGCGCCACCTGTGCGGTGGACAGTGCCCGTGGACGCTGGCGACGGCGGAGGGTGGAGTGCTTCCGCCGGACCAGGACGATTGTGCGCTGATTCGACGCACTCAGGAGAACGTCCTCGGGTTGTACGCGGTGCTTCTGGAGAGTTACCCGCGAGCCTTCGAGAAGCTCATGGCCACGAATCCGGCCGACATCTCGGGCGTCTGGCTCCCGAGCGGCGCGCCCGACGACTCCTGCCGCAGTTGAGTCCCCGGTCGGGCGGCGCACGGGCGAAGCCCCCTTGTCGGCGTCGTCGCCAGGACGCTCGCCTGGCGCGTCCGACCGAGTTGATCTCAGTGCGGTGGAGCGGACCGGCGCTCGCCGGCCCGGATCTTTCGATGAATCCCTCTCAACCCAAAAGGAGACCCACGATGGCCAACGAACCCACTTCGTTGGGCCGCGACCAGCCCCCGCACGACGGTGCGAACTCGTCGCAGCCCGATGGCGCCCCCAAGCAGCAGAACCGGCGTGCGTTCATCGCCCGAATCGCGTCGATGACGTTCCTCACCGCTGCCGTGGCGAAGCTCGGAGTCACTCCCGCGCAGGCCATGCCGGATCCGGTGCCGATCGACCCGTACTGCGGGAAGCCGAGCCCCGAGGGCGGCGTCTACGACGACCGTGACTGCGGCCGACAAGGCTCCAACGGCGACCAGGATTGCGGCAAGTCGAACGGGCTCTTCACGCACGAGGACAACGACTGCGTGGTCTCGGGCGGAGACGGCGCCGACAACGACTGCGGCAAGGCCCAGTTCTTCGAAACCGTCCACCAGGACAACGACTGCAGCGAGGGCGCCGCGGACCAAGACTGCGGGCAGAAGCACCTCGTCGACACTCCTGATGGTCCGACCATCGAGATCCACACCGACTCGGACGGCAGCGCCGACTGACCCGCGCGGCCACGTTCGAACTCGAACCTGACCTGCGCTCGGCCCAGGGCGTTGCGCGCCTTGGGCCGAGCCGATTCGCTAGCGTTTGCTCGCCGCCCGAACATGTCCCCGCGCCAACTCACGACGAAACAGCGCGTCGCCTGCGCGATCGGCGCCGCCGCGGCGTTGGTCGCGCTCGCTTGGCTCGCGTTCGCGCCGAGTTCGAACCCTGGCCGTGCAGGAGCGGCTTCCGGCGGCGCGTTGACGAACCCGGAGAACCCCGACGGCGTGGCGACCGAATCCGACGCGGGACGAGCGACCGTCGAGCCGACGGCGGCTCAGGCTCCAGCTCCGGCCGACGACGGGAAGGCGGAGACCGCCGCTTCGACGTTCCTGACCGGTCGCACCGTCGACGAGCGTGGAGGCGTGCTGCCCGGTGTCCGCCTTCGCGTGCTCGGCCCGAATGCTCGGCTGCTTCAGGAGGCGACGAGCGACGCCGAGGGCCGCTTCGAGTTCGCCGGAGCGCGACGGCAAGTCGCGCAACTGCACGCCGAGCATCCCGGTCGCGCGAGCGCTTGGATCGACCTGGTCGGGGCGGTTGCGCCGGAGGCTTCCGGCGCCGACCCGTTCGAGCTCGAGGTCGTGCTGCGGCCCGGATTCGCTCTCTCCGCGCGCCTGGAATGGAGCGACGGCGAGCCCTGCGCGGACGCGGGCGTCGAGGCTCGGGGCCCCGACGGCCGTCGCTGCGGCCCGCTCGAAGCGGCGCGCGCGGATGCCTTCGGGAACGTCCGTCTCGACGGCCTCGACGCCGAGCGCACCACCACGCTCGCGATCTCGCCGCCCCAGCTGCGCGACTGGCATCGCGTCGCCATCGATCCGCTCACCGCGCCCGACGGCCTGGTGATCGTCGTTCCGCGCGCCGGCGTGCTGCACGTCAAGTTCGCGCCCGCCGCGCCGCGCGACGTCTCGGCGCGGGTGCTCGTGCGCCGCACCGACGGCCGGCAGGAGCTCTCGCTCGCGTACGCGGACCAACTCGACTTCCACCCGTTGCGGGTCGGGTCGGCGTACGACCTTCTCGTCGCGCCGCGCGGCCACGCGGTGCAGCCGCGGCTCGAGAGCGTGGTGCTCGAGAGTCGCGAGCAGTGGGTCGAGCTCGGGTGGCTCGAACCGGTGGGCACGGCGGCACGCGAGCGGGGCGCGGCGTGGACGGTCGCCTGGCGCGTGGTCGATTCGCAGGGACGGTTGGTGACGCTCGACCAGCTTCGACGCGCTGGACTCTCGGGCGCCGACGTTCGCGGATCTTGGAGCACGTCCGAGCACAGCGGCGACGGGCCGCTGGTGACCGCCCTCGCTCACACCGCGCCGCTGCGGGGCGAGTTCGCGCTCTATGGGCCGCCGCCGGGCCGCGTCGAGCTCGAGGTGGCCGGCGAACGCCACGTCTTCGAGGGCCTCGAGCCCAAGGGCCAAGTCGAGGCGACGCTGGATGTCGAGGAGCGTGCGCGCACGCGCTGCGAGGTGCGCTTCCGCGGCAGGAACGAGGACGGCACGCCGGCGCTGTTGATCGGCGCCAGGCTCGAAATGCGCTCGGGCGAGCGCGCGCCCTCGGCCGTCGTCGATCCGAGAACCACCCTCACGAGCGCGTTCCTGGTCGTGGGGGACTACTCCTACGTCGCGCGCGACAACACCGGCCGCGAAGCCGTCGGCGAGTTCCGCGTAGCCGGCGTTTCGGAAACGCTCGACGTCCCCGTCGTGTTCCCCACCCTGACGAGCCTGCGCGGCCGCGTCGTCGGGTTGCCGAACGGCGTCCGCGGCACGGTGCGCGCTCTCGCAGCGAGCGCGGGCCCGACCAGCGCGAGCGCGGTGAGCACCGCCTTCGACTCCAGCGGCGCCTTCCTCCTCGAGCGCGTGGCCCCCGGCCCGACGCAGCTGTTGTTCGTGTACCGCGCCGCGAACGACTCACGCCTGCGCGTCCAGCAATACGCCCTGGACGTGACCGCAGGCGCCGCGCAGGAGCTCGAAGTTCCCTATTCCCCGTGCGCGGCGCCGTGCGCGCTCGAACTCGAGTTCGCCGGCGCCGAACGCGCCGTGATCCGCATCGCGCACTCCGGCGCCGTGCTGCTGCACGAGACCCTGGACAGCGGCGCGACGATCCTCCTCCCGCCGGGCGCCCACGAGCTCGTCGCCACTCCGATCCTGGCGGACGACGCATCGATCCGCGCTCGCCCGGAGCGGGCCGTGCGCCGCGATCTGGATCTAAGCGAGCGCGCCAATTCGGCGCTGAGGGTTCGTATCGCCTTCGACGAGCGATGAGTTCGGCCTGAGAACACCCGCCGAACCGCCATTGGGCACGGGACCTCGGTGTTTCGGTCGAGCACCCTCTCGAAAGGATCGCGGCCACGATGTGGGGTCGGCCGACGGGTCCAAGGTTGCGACGGCCTCACACTCACAGACGGGGAGCTGCGGCGCAGCGTCCCGTCCCGACCCGCCGACCGGAGCCACTCGCCGCTGCCCGCTACGGCGCACTAGTCCCCAGCAGGTCCTTCACCGCGTCGCGGGACATCTTCTCGAGCGCGTCGTCGAGCATGTCGGGGGTCAGCTCGCGCAGGTAGGTGCAGGCGCGGCGCCAGAGTTCGGCCTCGGTGCCGCCGGAGAGTTTGCGGAAGGCGGGGATGGGGGCTTGGGCGAGGAGGCCGGGTTCGGAGAGGTCGTGCTTGAGCTTCTCGGCGAAGAGCTGGGCGGCCTTGCGGTTGGCGGCCATGGCGGCGACGAGCCACTTGGCGAGTTGCTCGAAGTAGCGCGCGAGCTCGGCGCGCGCGTCCTGCTCGGTGGCGTCGCCGAGGATCGTCGCGACGAGGCCGCGCAGGTTGCCCTCGACGTTCGGGAGCATGGTGTTCGACTGGTAGAGCTGGATGTGGTCGCCCGCGACGCGCGTGACGACGCGCTCGATCTGGCGCACGACGCGGAAGAGCTCGCCCGCGACGAACTCCTCGGGGGCGGAGTCGTAGTTCGCCGCGCTCTTCTCGATGTCGTCGTCGGCGAGCTTCTGGAGCACCGACGCGACGCCGCTGGCGGGGGCGATGTGTTGCGCCGGCACCGGCGCGGCGCGCTGGCCGCTTTGCGTGCGCAAGGCCTGGTTCTGCGCGCGCAGCTCGAGCAGCTCCGCGAGCAGCTTCGCCGGCGACTCCTGGGCCCGCGTGCCGCTCGCCACGTTCGCGGCGGCGGGGGAGCTGCCAGACTCGCTCATCTGGCGCTTGAGCGCGCTGTTCTCGGCCTGCAAGCGGATCAGGAGCTCGCCCATCGGCCCGGCGGGCGCGGCCGCGGCCGGCGCGCTCGCGAGGCGCTGGTTCAAGGCCTCGACCTCTTGTGCGAGCCGCGCGTTCTCGGCGCGCACGCGCTCGAGCTCGTCGAGCGACGCCGCGGCCGTCAGGCTCGCTTCGAGGCGTGCGATCTCGCCGCGTTGCTCCGCACGCGTCGCCTCGAGCCGCGCCACCGCCGCCGTCAGCCGCTCGACATCCGAGCGCTCCTGCTCCATGTCGCGCAGGAGCTGGTTGCGCTCCGCCGTGAGCTCGGCGACCTGCGCGCGCGCGTGTCCCAGCGCCACACCCTCCTCCGACGGCGCCGGTGCGGTCGCGAGGCTCGGCGCGGGCGTCGAATCGCTCGGCCCGGGCGGCGGAACGCCCTTCAAACGCTGGTTTTCGGCCCGCAATTGCTCGGTTTTCGCGTGCAGCCGGTCGACGATCGCGTGCGCGGCCGCGAGCTCCTCCCCGCGCTCCGCGAGCTCGGTGCGCAGCTTTTCGAGCTCCTCGGCGCCCGCGCCGCCACCCGCGCCACTCCCTGCGCGCGCCACACCGCCCGCCTCGTCGCGCCAAACGCGCACCGTCACGTCGCCTTCGCCGAGCTGGAACTCGTCGCCGCTCAGCAGCGTCGGCTCCGCGATGCGCTTGCCGTCGACGAACGTGCCGTTGCTCGAGCCGAGGTCGACCACCACCCAGCCCTTGAGCAGCTTCACGTGGCGCTTGCTCACGTAGGGCTGCTGGATGAGCACTTCCGAGCCCGCCGCGCGCCCGATGGTGGCGGCGTCGCCCTCGACTTGCACCTGCGTGTCGGGATGGTTGGCCTGGCGAAGGGTGAGTTTGATCACGGGTCGTGGAGCTCGATTCGTTTGCGCCAGCGCGGGAGCGGCCGCACGCTTGCGGTGCGCGGCTCGTTCGTTCGATGCGTCGCGCTACTGTCGCCTCGCGAGCGCGCGCGCGCCAGCGTGCACGGGTAGACTCGCTCGCGAAGCCGCGCCCTGTCGGCGCGAACGGTCGGAGCGAAGCCGTCGAGGCCACAACTTCGAAGCCAACACTTCGAAGGCAACACTTCGAAGGCAAGCCGTTCGGCACGCGAGCGCCCTCGGCTTCCGCGCCCTCCCCACGTGTTCGCGGCCGTACTCCCGGTCCGCGCGCGTCCCCACGCCCCCCCGCTCGAAGCCCCCCTCCTTCGGACATGAGCCCCACATCCAGCGACGAGCTCGATCCGACCCTGCCCGGCCCGCACCACCGACAAGCGGGCAAGCCCGTGCCGGCGTCGTCGGGGGATGACCCGACGCTGAGCGGACCGGCGCAGCCGCACGCCGACGAGAGCGAAGAGGGCGCGACTTTGTTGAAGCCGTCGCAGCGCACAGTGGTGCACGGCTCGGCGATTCCCGAGGACCTGACGCGGCCGAGCGCCGGTGCGAGTGCGAGTTCGCGCACGGGCGCCGGTTCGTCGGCGAAGACGAGCGCGAGCCCGGGTTCGAGCTCCGCGGGCACGCTCGGCCCCGACTCGACGCGCACTTCGAGCGGAGCTTCCGGCGCCGCCGGCGCGAGGCGCGAACCGCAGATCCTCGGCGGGCGCTTCGAAGTCGTCGAAGTGCTCGGCGAAGGCGGCATGGGCAAGGTGTATTCGGTGCGCGACCGCCAGATCGAAGGCCGCGTCGTCGCGCTCAAAGTGCTGCTCCCGAAATTCTCGCGCAACGAGAAGTTCCGCAGCCTCTTCTTCCAGGAGATCCGCGCCGCGCAGAACTTCGTGAACGAGCACGTCGTCCAGGTGCGCGACTGCGGCCAGATGGACGACGGCCGCCTGTTCGTCACGATGGACCTGGTGTCGGGCGAGTCGCTGCGCGATCTGCTCGCGCGCGAAGGGTCGCTGCGCGCGAGGCACGCGCTCGAGATCGCGAAGCAAGTGCTGCTCGCGCTGCACTCGGGCCACGAACGCGGCTTCGTGCACCGCGACGTGAAGCCCTCGAACGTGATGCTCACCACGCGCGTTCCGAAGACCGACGAGAACCCCTACGGCGTCGGCGCGCGCGTGCTCGACTTCGGCATCGCGGGCCTCGCGGCGGAGCTCGACGAAGGCAACGTGGCCGGCACGCCGCTCTACATGTCGCCCGAGCAGATCCAGGGCCAGCGCCTCGACGCGCGCTCGGACCTGTTCGCGGTCGGCGTGGTGCTCTACGAGATGCTCGCGGGGCGGCGGCCCTTCGAAGGCAAGACGCTGCAGCAGATCACGACCAGCGTGATCGAGACCGACCTCGCGCCGCAGATCGCCGAGATGAAGGAGCTCAGCGCTCCGATCCGCAAGATCCTCGAGAAGGCGCTGCAGAAGAACCGCGACCAGCGCTTCCAGAGCGCGACGGACTTCATCAAGGCGATCGAGACCTCGAGCGCGTACAAGCTGCCGTCCGCCGTGCCGGGCTGGGCCTGGGGCGCGCTCGTGGTGTGCGCCGCGGCGGCGGCGGGCGAGGGCTGGATGCTGCGCACGCAGGCGCAGCGCATCGACACGCTGCAGGACGAGCGCGTCGCGATGCAGAAGCGCATCGACGAAGCGCAGGACGAGGTCACGCGCAAGCTGAACGAGGCGCAGAGCGCGCGGACCGGCGAGCTGAGCGAAAAAGCCAGCCAGCTCGCGGCGCGCGACCAGCAGTTGTCGGAGGCGAACGCGGCTTTGCTCGCGGCGCAGGAGCGGCTGGCGAAGCTCGAGACGGACCTCGCGAAGTCGGGGGCGAAGGACGACGACCAGGTGGTCGAGCTGCGCGCGAAGTTCAACGCACTGGAGCTCGCGTTCCAGCAGGAGCGGGCGGCGCGCGAGTCGGCGGCGAAGGACAAGCAGACGCTCGACGAAGAGCTGCTGCGCATGCGCAAGGCCCAGGACGATCTCACCCAGCGGCTGCAGGCGGCCGAGGAAGATCGCAACAAGCTGACCGCGCAGCTCAATCCCGCGGCGCGCAAGGCGAACGCCTTCGACGACGTGCTCACGATCCTCGAGAAGCGCGGCGGAGCGCAGGCGCAGAGCGTGTACGACCAAGCGGTCGCCGAGCGCGTGTTCGAGCGGCCTTCGAGGCCGGGCACCGATCTGGTCGAGGAGTTGATCTACGCGGAGCTCGCGATCGAGCGCTTCGACACGAGCCGCGCGCAGGGCGGCGCGCTCGACATCCCGTCGCTGCTCGAAGCGAGCCGGCGGCTCACGCAGGCGAAGAATCTGCGCCAGAACTTCCAAGTCGCCGCGAACGACTGGCTGGCCTTCGAAACGCCGGATGGAACGCCCGAGGAGCGCGTCAAGCGGCTCGACGGCTACGTCCTCACGCTCACCGAGCGCATCGTGCCGGAGGTCGGCGCGATCTCGGCCTACCACACGCAGGATTGGGAGCGCATCGCGGCGCTCGGAGCGACGCAGGGGCCGGCGACGGCGCTCGAGCACCAGAAGCAGTTCGGGTGCGAGCACGCGCTCGAGCTGGCGCGCTCGGTGGTCGCGAACTGCGAAGCGACCCTCGCGCCGGGCGGCAAGCTCGACGTGCGCGCGCTCGCCGAGGCGGAGTACCTCGAGGAGTGGGGCGCGCACCTCGAAGCGAACCGCAGCGCGCGCGACGAGGCGTCGTCGCAGTTGCTCGCCTTCGTGTACGCGCGGCGCTGGTACGACTCCGACGAGGCCAACGACCAGGGCTTCGATTGGGCGCGCGTGCCGGTGGCGAAGGTCGATGGCGAAGTGCGCGATTGGCGCGCGGTGCTGCGCCTGCAGTACGAGCTCGCGCAGCCGGGCAGCGGCTATCCGATCAAGTCCGGCCGGCGCCTCGTGTACCGCATGCAGAACGACTCGCCGCTGCGCTGGCGCGTGCTCGAGGCCGTGCGCGGCGCCGACGGCGGTTCGAGCGGTCCGTGGGACCTCGCGCAGAGCAACTTCAAGGCGGACGCGCTGCCGATCGGCGCGCCCGAGACGATGCGCATCGTGCGCCGGCGCGGCGTGTACCTCGTCGACGGCGCGAGCGATCCGCTGCTCGACCTCAAGACGGTCGGGGACAGCGTGTGGGCTGCGCCGTTCCCCAAGCTCTTCGATCAAATCCCGCCGCCGCAGCTCGGCGTTAGCCAGGTCGTGATGCAAGAGCACCTCGAACGCGTCGCCGGCGGCATGGGCCCGTGCCTCGTGCTCAAGCGCGGCTCGGTCGTGCGTTGGTTCTCGCCGGAGTTCGGCATGGTGCTCGAGGAACTCGAGGGCCAGCCGATCCGCACCGAACTGGTCTTCGCGACGCCGCTGCGTTAGTACATCGCTCTCCTCCGTCCCCAGAGCTTTCTCTGGAGTCCCGCTTCGTCCCCGGAGTCCCGCATGCGCTTCTTCCACGTCTCCCTGCTGTCCGTCGCTCTGTGCAGCGCCGTGCTCGTGGGGACCGGCTGTTCCTCGTCGAAGGCGAAGGACGGCTCGTTCACGACGCCGCGTTCCTTCGACGGTTTCCCGGCCGACGCCTCCGTGGGCATCCTGCAGGCCGAAGCGCGCTTCTACGTGAACCACGCGGAGCTGCTCGACGACTACGACTTGATCGAGAAGGAACGCGTGGTGCCCGTCGCGCTGCGCGTCGGCTTGCGCGGCGCCGGCATGAACGAGACCCAGGCGCGGCTGCTCGCCGAGAGCGGCGACATGCGCATGTACCTCGCCGACGGCACGGCGCTCGTCTCGCGCTCCTACGGCAAGATCGAGCCGCGCCGCGAGAAGCAGCGCGACGCGCTGTACGGCCTCGCGCACAAGGGCGGCTCGCTGACGAACTTCGACGGCGCGAACTACGGGCTGGTGTTCTTCGCGCTGCAGAAGGGCGACTCCTACGACGCCGATTCGCGTTCGATCGTGCGCGTCGAGGGCGGCGTCAAGCGCGTGCTGGACCTCACCAAGAGCGTGTGCGCGTTCAAGGTGACGATCGGTGAGGAAACGCGCACGCTTTACATCGGCCTCAAGGCCGACCGCCGCGCCCGCGGGCGCTGAAACAGCCCACGAGGCAACCATGAAAAGCTCACAATTGTGGATCGCGCTGGGTTCGGTCGCGCTCGCGGCGTGCTCGAGCCCCAATCCGTACGCCGGGCCGCAGAAGCAGCTCGCGCAGGATTCCAAGCGCATCGAGGCGGGCGAGTACCAGGCCGCGGCGCGCGACCTCGAGCGCATGCTCGCGCAGAGCGACCGCGACGATGCGGGCGCGCGCCTGCAGGCGCTGTACGCGGCGCATTTGCTCACGCAGACGCACGCGCTTGCGTCGCTCGGCTCGCCGTTCCTGCGCGAGCCTTCGATCGAGACCGGGCTCGGCGGCGGCGCGCCGCGGCACTCGGGCGTCGGGCACGTCGTCGCAGCGAGCATGTACGCCGCGCTCGGCCGCGAACTCTCGGCGAACGTCGAAAACGCGCCGCGCGAGCACAAGGGCGTGAAGCTGCTGCCCGCGGAGTTCGACGGCTTCGAGCCGAAGGACGTGCGCGCGAACCTCGCGCTGTTCCAGATGGTGGCGCTGGCGCGGCTGGGCTTCGACGAGCGCGTGCGCGACTTCGTCGCCGGCTCGGCGGAGATGCACAACTTCGAGTCGTGCACGAAGCTGCTCGACCGGCTGCGCGTCGCGCCGGGGCTGCGGCCGTGGATCCACGCGGCGGCCTTCGACTACCTGCGGCGGAGCGAGAGCACCGAGCCCGAGTCGTACAAGTTCGCGGTGCAGGCGCTCGTCTCGGCCGAAGCGTCCGGCGGCGCCTTCGACGCGCGTCGGCGCGAGGAGCTCGCGACCTGGATCCGCTCGGGCTCGAACTACGAGTACCGCTGCCCCGAACACCGCATCCTCGTGCAGCCCGAGCTCGGACGCTGCCAGGAGATCGGCTGCCAGCGCGCGCTGTTCGAGTTCACGCCGCAGCGCAAGTCCAACTGAGAGCAGGCCTCCCTGCGCGCGAGCACGCCGCTGTGGCGAAGACCTCCGAACACGTGCTTCCGAAGGTGCGCGAGCTGTGCCTCGCGTTTCCCGAGGCCGTCGAGACGTTGACCTGGGGCAAGCCGCACTTCCGCGTGCGCGAGAAGATCTTCGCGGGCGTCGACGACGAGGATGGCCGGCCGGTGATCGGCTTCAAGCTCTCGCTCGAGCGCCAGGCGCAGATGCTGCGGGACAAGCGCTTCGCGAAGGCGCCCTACGTCGGGCACAAGGGCTGGGTGTCGATGGACCTGAGCGACGTGCGCGACTGGGCGGAAGTGCGCGCGCTGCTCGCGGAAAGCTACCGCGCGATCGCGCCGAAGAAGCTCGCGGCGCAGCTCGGCGTCGGAGCGCCGGCGCACGAGCGCGCCGCGGCGCTCGAGTCGGCTCGAGCGAAGAAAACGCCGCGTGCAACGCAGAAAACGCGGCGTGCGGGTGCGCGGAAAGCCGGCCTCGAAACGCCTCCGGATCCGCGCCGCGGGGCGCGCAAGCCGCGCTGAGCGGGCCGCTCAGGACTTGGCGTCGCTCGCGGTGAAGCCGACGTTCGGGAGCCAGCGCGCGAGCACCGCGGCGAGCTCGCGAAGGCCGATCGGCTTGGAGAGGTAATCGTCCATGCCCGCGGCGAGGCACGCCTCGCGGTCCCCGGACATGACGTTCGCGGTCATGGCGACGATGCGCAGGCGCCGCACCGAGCCTTCGCGGCGCCGCAGCTCGCGCGTGGCCTCGAGTCCATCGAGTTCGGGCATCTGGCAATCCATCAAGACCACGTCGTACTCGGCGTCCTCGCACTTCTGCAGCGCCTCGAGCCCGTTCACGGCGATGTCGGCGCCCAGGCCGAGTTTCTCGAGCAACTTCAGCGCGACTTTGCGATTGACGGCGTTGTCCTCGACGAGCAGCACGCGTGTGCTCGACGCCAGGGACGGCGAGGTCTCCGCGGGGAGCGCGGCCGGTGGAGGGGCGGTCGTCTTCGTCGGCCGGAGATGCGCCGCGAGCTCCGGGCGACCGACGCCGAGCACGCGCAGGATCGTGTTGAGCAGGTGCGTCGGCTTCGCAGGCTTGGTCAGGTAGCCCTCGAAGCCGCAGGCCTGCGCTTGGGCGCCGAGCCCGACCCCGCTGACCGACGTGAGCAGCACGAGCCGGACCGCCGCGACGCTCGCGTCCGCGCGGATCGCGCTCCCCAGTTCGATGCCGTTGAGCTCCGGCATGTGGTAGTCGAGCACCGCCAGCTTGTACGGCGCGCCGGAGGCCGCGGCCTGGCGCAGCATCTCGAGCGCGCGGCTGGGAAGCTCGGCCGCGTCCGCGCGGAAGCCCCAGGAGCGCAGAAGCGTCAGCGCCACGACGCGGTTCGTTGCGTTGTCGTCGACGACGAGCACGCGGGCGCCGCGCAGTTGCGTCGCAGCCAAGGCGCGCTGCCGTTGCTCGGAAACGGACTGCAGCTCCAGTTCGGCCGTGAACGAGAACTTGGAGCCCTTGCCCAGGGTGCTCTCGACGACGATCTCGCCGCCCATCGCGCCCACCAGGCGCTGGGCGATCACCAGGCCCAGTCCTGTGCCGCCGTACTTGCGCGTCGTCGAGGCGTCGATCTGGGTGAACGAACGGAACAGGCGGCCGATGTGCTCGGCTGGGATGCCGATGCCCGAATCCTGCACTTCGAAGCGCACCGTGATGCTGGTTCCGTCGCGCCGCAATAGCGACGAGCGGATCACCACCTCGCCGTGCTCGGTGAACTTGATCGCGTTGGTGACGAGGTTGAGCAGCACCTGCCGCAGCCGGCCCGGGTCGCCGCGCACTTCGCGCGGGAGGTTCGGCCGCCAGTCGGAGACCAGCTCCAGGCCCTTGTCCTCGGCGCGCGTGGCGACGATGTCGAGCGTGTCGCCGACCACGGATTCGAGGTCGAAGTCGATGCTCTCCAGCTCGAGCCGGCCGGCTTCGATCTTGGAGAAGTCGAGGATGTCGTTGATGACCGACAGGAGCGATTCGGAGCACGTGCGTGCCGTCGAGGCGTAGTCCTGCTGCTGCGCGTCGAGCGAAGTCTCGAGCAGCAACGCGTTCATCCCGATCACGCCGTTGAGCGGCGTGCGGATCTCGTGGCTCATGTTGGCCAGGAACTCGGACTTCGCGCGAGCCGCGGCGTAGGCTTCGTCACGCGCGAGCTCGAGCTCGGCGGTGCGTTCCCGCACCTGTTGTTCGATGTGCGCGTTGGTGGACTCGAGTTCGGCCTGCCGCAGCGCGATCTCCCGCATCTCGCGCACGCTGCGAGTGCAGGCGTGGATCAGGAAGGCGTCCTCGAACAGAACCCATCCG
The DNA here is from genome assembly GCA_937952135.1 of uncultured Planctomycetia bacterium. Lineage (GTDB taxonomy): Bacteria > Planctomycetota > UBA1135 > UBA1135 > WYBT01. The sequence continues at coordinate 4,029 of CALFYL010000248.1, read as the reverse complement.
GCGTGTTCGAGCCAGCGCCAGTTGCTCGCCGTGAGCACGCCGAACACCGATTGCGGCCACAGCATCCCGCGCAGCATGTGGTCGAGCGCGGTGACGACCGTGGCGGTGACCAGCACGCGCCAGTCGCGGTAGAACGAGAGGAACGCGAGCGAGCCGAAGATGTGGAAGTGCGTCTCGATGCGCCCGCCGCTGAGGTGGATGAGCAGCGCCGAGTAAAGGCATTGGCAGACGGCGATCGTGTGGCGCGTGAGCGTCGAGCCGGGGCGCTTCCACGCGAGCCAGATCGGCGCCGCGGCCAGGACGCCGCCGAACCCGATCGCCAGCCGGACGTTGATGTGCTGGCTGGACTCGGCGCCCGACCAGGTCAGCGGCGAGGCCCACAGCGCCGTGACGATGCCGCCGACCCACTGCAGAACGAACAACCAGGCGAACAGCCGATCGGTCGCGCGGAACACGGATTGGCGCTGACGCTCGAACAGCGTCTCTTGGCGATCGAGCATCGACTCGGCCGGGGCGGCGGAGGGCGCGGGGAGCTGGCTCACAAAAGTTCGCATCCGAAGACGGGAGTGCTCGAGCGCGGCGCGCGGCCGTCTCGCGCGAACGCGATCACGGCGGTTGCGCCGGGGTTGTCTCCCGCGTGACCGCGAGATGCGGTGACGCCGCCGGCGAACACCAACTCGCCGCGCCGGTCGTAGAGCAGCGTCTGCCCCGAGGTGCGCGCGCCGAAGCGCGTGGCGTCGGCGCCTTCACGGTCGAGCCGCACGACGACGTTCGGAATGGCGGCCGCCGCGCGCCAACGCTCGCCCTTGGCCCACTCGTCGTCCATCGCCGGCGGCAGGATGAACAGCACGACGATGCTCACCTCGCCGTGGCAGCGAGCGGCGATGCGGTCGAGCTCCGAGATCGTCGCGCGCGTGCACGGACAGTGCGGGTGCGCGAACACCAGCAGCGTCGGCTTCGACGGATCGCGCTCGATGTCGCAGGCGTCCGGCCAGTGCGTCGGCGCCTGGGCCGGCTGCGCGCTGGCGGCGCCGTAGCTCCACAGCTGCGCCAGCCCGACGACGACGAGGGTCAGCCAAAGCGCAGCGGCGCCCGCACGCAGCCAAAGGCGCGCGGAGCCGGACGACGCCGGAACGGGTTGCGGGGTGGCGGGGACCACGGACAGCCGGGTATCGGCAGCCGCGCCGCCGTCGTAAACCTCGCCGCGAGTAAATCCCCGGCCGGTGACTCAGCGTGGGACACGGGGGGCCGCGAAGGCCCAAAACCGCCGCCGCTGGACCGTTTTCGCGCCCCTCGAGGTCGGCTCCGGCGAACTGCGGAACTGCACTTCGAGTCGGGCCTCGAGTCGGGCCTCGAGTCGAGCTTCTGGCCGGGCCGTCCGAGCGACCCTACGAACCCAGCGCGTACCCGCCGGGAGTGCGCACGAGCAGCATGCCCGTGTGCGCCATGCGCAGCACGCGCCACGCGACGCTGCCGAGCACGGAGGCGAGCAGCGCACTCTGGCCGTGGGAGCCGAGCACGATCAGGTCGAAGTTGTCCTGCGAGGCGAGGATGCGGCGCGCCGGATCGTCCTGCGCGAAGACCACTTCGTGCGCGACTCCGCGCCAGTCGAACTCGTCCATCGTCTTTGCGAAGTCGCGCTGCTCCGCCTCGCGCAGCGAATCGATGGTGTACGTGGGCGACGGAATGGCCGCGGCGCCCTCTGGGCCCGCGAAGATCTCGGGCGCGACGAAGCAGTGCAACGCCGTGACCTTGGCGCCGAGCGGTTTGGCGAACGCGACCGCGCGCTGCAGCACCTCGAGGCTCTTCGGCGAAAGGTCGGTCGGCGCGAGGATGCGCTCGACCGCGCGCGGCGCATCGACTTGGATCCACAGCGGCGTCGTGCAGTGCGCGAACAGGGCGCGGGCGAGCCCGCCGAAGTCGAGTTGCTTGCGGCGCCCGCTCTCGCCGACGAACACGAGGTCGTAGTGCGCGGAACGCTCGAGCACGACGCGCGACGGAGCGCCGATCGCGGTCTCGAGCGCCTGCTCGACGGGTTTGCCGTTGAGGCGCACGCTCGCGAACTCTCGCGCGAGGTGCTCGCGCAACCTCGCTTGGACGTTCTCCGCGTGCGTGTGCGAGATGTCGGGACCGGTGACGGTCATGTAGCGGCGCGAAGGCGCGAGGATCGGCTCGACGACGTGCAGCAGATCGACCTTGGCGCCGCTCGCGGTCGCGAGCATCGCGGCGGCGCGCACGGCGTGGTCCGAGGCCGCACCTTCGGCGACGCACACGAGGATCTTCGCGACGGGGAACTTCGTGACGGGTGAGCTGATCATGGCGTTCGCTCTCCGCGCGCCAGGCGCGCTGTTGGACTCCGTCTGCAACCTAGACCTTCGACCCAGCTCCGGCGTGGGTCGAAAGTCGAAGGCCGCGCAGGCTCAAGGTCGCACTCGCGCGCGATTCAGCTCCATTTCGGCCGTTTCGGGCCCGTTGAAGCGCCGCCACGCTTCACTTGCGGGCGCCGAACAGCATCTTCGAGGCCGCGACGATGCCCAGCGCCAGCCCGACGATGACGGCGCCGCTAGTCGGGACCGCGAGCCACTCGAGCGAGTCCTTCGCCGCGCCCGTGCCGCCGAGCCCCGGCGCGCGCATTCCCGCGAGCAACCAGAAGATCGAATAGCCGAGCGAGCCGAAGCCCATGCCGAGCGCCGCGAGTTTCGCGAGCCAGCCGCTCGCGCCGACGCCGGCGAGCAGCAAGATCACCGCCAGCGACGCCGCGCCGATTCCGCCTCCGTGCATGTGCGCGCGCTTGTAGTAGCTCCAGGACTTGTCGACGACCGCCTTCGCCTTCGCCGGGTCGCCGCCGTACTTCTCGGCGAGCACCGCGTCGGCGCTGGCCTGGAGTCCGCCCTTGAGCGACTCCTCCGCCGCGCCGAAGGCCGCGCCCATTCCGAACCCGAAGAGCACGCTGAAGAGCGCGAGCAACACACCCAAGCGCATCGAGCGCAAGCCGTCCGACATCGTTTGCTGCATGGCGCCAAGGTACGCAGCGCCAGCGCGGTCTCGCAACCTGTCGAAGTGCGAGTGTGGGCGTTGCCTTCGGCGTGCGAACTTGCCCAGTGTTCGAACTTGTTCAGGGCTCGAACTTGTTCAGTGCGCCAACTTGAGCCTCGCGAGCGCGAGCACGCCGGCGATCTCGTCCACCCTGTTCACCTCGATGCGTACGCCGCGTCCCTCGGCATAGCGCGGGGCGTTCGCGAGCGCCTGAAGCAGCGTTTTCGACAAGCTTGCCGCCTCCGAGGCGGCGCAGGCCTTCTCGCCCAGCGCAAACGCCGCGAGAAATCCCCCGTTCCGCGGCAGGAGGTACAGCACGGCGCGTTTGCCGCGCGAGAGCCGCAGCGACCAACCGTGCGCCTTGCCCGAATAGGTCCAGGTCGGCGCGAGCTCACCGAACTCCGCGTCGAGCTCCTCGCGCAGCCGTTGCCAGCGCGGCGCGGCGCGACCGAGCACGCGCTCGACCTCGGCCGGCGTCGGCGGATGCGCTTGGTCGAGGAACGGGTTGGGTTGCACGGCGTCGGAGGCTCGCCCGTCACTCGGCCTCGGCGCTCACGCGCGGCGGTTCGTCGCCATCGAGAAACTCGACGTGGATCACGACCGGGTGGCAACACACGGGGCAGTCCTCGACGTAGCGCTGCGTGCCGCCTTCGGTCGGGTCGAGCGGCACGACGATCTCCTCGCTGCAGCTCGGACACGTGTACGAACCTTCGCTGGAGTCGCCGCGCCGTGGACGCGCCGAGCGCTCCGAAGCTGCGCCGGCCCGCTCCGGCCCGTCGAGCGCGGCGACGACCTCGCTCGCGATGCTGCGGTCGCTCGCCGTGTCGCCGCGCACGCCCATCATGGCGGCGCGCAGGATCCCGAGGTGCTGCGCGAGCTCGTCGATCGACACGCCCTTCGAGGCGAGCTCGACGAGCATCGGAGCGTAGCCGTCGTACTCGTCCGCGGACCCCGCGGCGCCCGGCTCGACGCCCATGGGGTCCCAGCGGCGCA
>CALFYL010000247.1 GCA_937952135.1 uncultured Planctomycetia bacterium | reverse complement strand
TTCGCGCGCGCGTGCAGCGCCATCGACACGAACGACAGCGCGATGCCGACGACGAGCAGCACGTCGACGAACGCGAGCCACTGCAGGGACGAGAGCGGTGTGTTCATGCTTGGACTGGGGCGCGGGCTCGCGACTTGCGCCGCGCGAGCACGATGGGCCGCACCATGAAGGCGAGGATCGTGCCGAGGATGATGGTGTACATGCCGGCGAGCACCGTGGGAATGCCAGGGTCGTAGACCACGCCGATGCCGGAGTACGTCGGGTCCTGGGGCTCGGCGTTGGTCTGAAAGAAGCGGTACCCGCGGTACTTGAAGTAGTCGTTGACGCGGATCTCGCGCTCCTTCTCGGAGCCGAGCGGCACGGTGAATTCCTTGCCATTGGAGTCGCGCTCGACGATCGACAGCACGCTTCGCCAGTCGAAGGGGAAGCCCTCGGTGTTCTCGAGGAAACGCAGCGCGAAGCGGTGGTCGGGCGTGATCCAGATGTTGGCCTGCTGGGTGTCCGTGGTCGCCATCTCGATGCGCTCCACGGACTCCTTCGCGGTCCCGGGGAAGCTCACCACGTCGAGCGCCAGCCCGCGCGCGTCGCGGCTGTAGAACGACTCGTCGAAGCCGTCGGCGCGCAGCACCGAATCCTCGAACCGCAGGCGCTTCTCGAACTTCGCGCTGCGGTAGAAGTTCTTCGCGACGACGTTCGAGTCCCCCGGCAACGCCAGCTTCGCGCCGATTTGCACGGGTGTGCGCGAGCCGTCCTGCGCCGCCAGTTCGGGCTCGCGGCCCTCGCCCCAGTGCAGCACGAAGCGCGGCGGACCCGGGCTCGTCCAGCGGCTCCACTGGAGCTTCGTCACGAGGTTCTTGTGCAGGTAGCGGTCCTGCAGTCCGTACTCCACCGCGTCGACCTGCTCGTGCACGATGCGGCGTTCGGTGCGCCCCGACGGCGCCTCGGCCGACGGCGGACCCTTGATGTCGAGCCACACCGCGCAGAACTTGTCGGGCTGGCGCTCGAGCGGCTCGGGGTGCGTGCTGCCGTCGTCCTTGTCGACGTTCACACGGAAGTCGGTCGTGGCGTCGACGAAGTGGATCGAGTAGCCGCCCTCGAGTTCGACGGTCGCGCCCAGTCGCACCTCGACCGGCTCGGACAGCGGATCGGATGAGCCCAGGCTCTCGACGAACAAGACGCCCAGCGACGAATCGTCGGGCGGGAACAGCGCCGCCGGATCCTGGTCGTAGCTCGCGACGAGCCGGAAGCGGCGCGCGGGATCGAAGTACCCCTGATCGCGCAAACGCGGCGACAGCAGCAGGCTTCGCGTCGGCCCGTCGGGTGTCGTCATGCCGGCGCGCTCCCGCACCTGGCGGTCGCGTTCGGTCGTCGGCACTTCGAGTTCGAACACCGGGATCGGATCGGTCGCGTCCGGATCCTCGCTCACCTTCGGCATGTCGACCCGCGCGTGGTCGAAGAGCTCGACGACCCGCAGCTCGAGCTGCGGCTTCCACTCGCCCGCTTCATCCTGCTGGTAATCCAGCGCGATCGTGCGGCCGGGCCACAGCGTGTAGCGCGGCGGCCGGCTCGTGAACTGCTTGTCGAGCGGCTCGATCTGGAGCGCCTTCCACTCCTTGCGCGCGAAGTGGTCGAGCTTCACCGCGAACGGCATGCGCTGCGTCTTGTCGCTGCGGTAGTGCTGCCAGTACGTGTCCTGCGGCGCCTCGTCGAGGTAGAGCTGCAGGATGCCGCGGTCCGTCATCACGTTCGAGATCCAGCCGCCCACGAGCATCGTTAGCATTCCGATGTGCGTGACGAAGAAGCCCATCTTCTGGACGCTGATCCAGTTCGACGGCTTGCCGCGGAAGGTGTTGAAGGCGATCGAGACGCCGAGCAACGTCAGCAGCGCCGAGAACCAGTGCGACTTGTAGGTTCGATTGAGATCGAGCTTCGTGCACGCGTCGAAGGCGCGCCGGAGCGTCGAGTAGTTGCGCTTCATCAGCGCTTCGATCTCGTCGGTCTTCGGCGCCGACGCGAACGCCGCCTCCATGGTCTTCTCGCGGTTGCGCCGTTCCTCGCGGCCGTACACGCGCTCGTAGCGCTCGAGCCCGTCCGCCGCCTGCGGCGGGATCGCCGCCTTGGGCATGAACGCGCCGTAGGTCATGCCGTGAGCGAGGTGATAGAAGAAGTACGACTCGGCCCAGCGGAAGGCGTCGAATTGCTGGCGGTAGCCCTTGAGCCGCACAACTTGCTCCCGCGGAAGTCCGCGCAGCGCCGCGTGGTCCTGCGGGTGCGGCGTCGCGTAGTTGTCGCCGGCGCTCTTGGGCGAGCGCAGGTACTCGTCGACCACGCGCTCGTCGATGTCGGCGATCGCCGGCACGCGCTGGTCGGGATCCTCGAAGCCGTCGATCTGCGGCACGAGCACGCCGAGGGTGACCGCGGTCACGCTGAACACGACGAGCATCACGCCGACGTACATCGAGCGGAAGAAGCGCGCGATGAGCTCGCGCCAAACGAAGACGTAGGCGGCGAGCGCGACGAGCAACAGCGCCGTCAAGCCGTCGCGCAGCACCCAGTTCGAGGGCGAGAAGGCCGCGCTCGCGAGCTCCAGATCCTCGCGCAGCAACGCGAGCAACCCGCGGTAGGGCGCGAAGTCGTGGATCAGCACGCCGAGGCCGTGCCCCATCACCACCAGGGCCAGCAGGATGGCGCCGGCCGAAAGAAACCCGATGCGCGGCGTCTTGGTCCGAGTCGGCACGGGCTCGGGCGCCTTCGCGACAGTGTCGTTCGCCATCTTCGATGCTTGGGGATCGCCGAAACGGTTTGGCGAGCTGGGTAGGAGTCGGCGCGGCGTCAGTGGTTGCGTTCGAGCACGAAGCCGGCCATGGTCTCGAGCGCGGAACGTGAAGCGCCCGCCGGAAGCGACGTGACGCGGCTCACCGCGCTGCGGAGCAGCTCCTGGGCGCGCGCGCGAGCGTACTCGACGCCGCCCGCGAGGTCGCACGAGCGCCGCAACCGTTCGACGCGGTCCTCGAGGCCCTCGAGCGTGTACGCGTCGCGCACCTTCGCGCGGTGCTCCTCGTCGGCGCGCTTGTAGGCCCACAGCACCGGCAGCGTGACCTTGCCGTCGGCGACGTCCGTGCCGACCGACTTGCCCGCTTGTTCCGCGGTCGCCGTCAGGTCGAGGCAGTCGTCGATGATCTGGAACGCGAGGCCCAGCTCGTAGCCGAACTGGCGCATGTTCGCGCCGACCATCTCGTGACCGCCCGGGTAGCGCGCGCCCAGCTCGCACGCCGCCGCGTACAGGGTCGCGGTCTTCGCGCCGGCGATGAACTCGTAGCGCTCCTGGCTCATGTCGAAGTCGTAGCGGCTCGCGGCCTGCTCGATCTCGCCGATGCAGATGCGGCGCGTCGCTTCGGCCAGCACGCGGCTGCACAAGCGCGACGAGAGATCGGTCGAGAGCCCGAAGGCGCGCGCGTACAGGTAATCGCCGAACAACACGGCCACCTGGTTGTCCCAGCGCTCGTTCACGCACGCCACGCGGCGGCGCACCTTCGCTCCGTCGAGCACGTCGTCGTGCACCAGGGTCGCCAGGTGGATCATCTCCACCACCGCGGCGATCGACGCGTGTTCGTCGGTTGAGTTCGAGCTCGCATCGCCGCACAAGAGCACGAGCGCCGCGCGCAGTTGCTTGCCCTGGAAGCGGCTGACGTGCTCGAGCATGTCGCGCACGGCCGGCGACGCATCGGAGAGCTGCAGCGAGATCACCTCGCGCATGCGCTGCATTCCGTCGCGCACGGGTGCGAACACGCGTTGCAGTTGTTCGGGATCGGGGTTCATGTTCGGAGCGCTCGGAGTTCGCTGGGCGCCTGGGCTGCGTCGGGTGCGTCGGCGCCGTCGCCGGACTCTGGATCGAGGTCCCCCGGCTCGAGCGACGCGCGTTCGACCGACAGAACGTCGGCGGGTGTGTTCAGGTTGCGGATCGCGCGCGGAAGCCGCGCACGCAGCGGGAGCGAGAGCGCTTCGGCGTGCAGCGTGGCCACGCGCAAGGCGCGGGCGCCGGCCGCGGACGACGCTCGACCCGCATGAAAGGCTGTGAGCCGCATCTCGCCGCGTTCCAAGGCCTCGCGCGCCGCCCACGAGCAAGTCTGCCGGTACACAGCGCAGAGAGGTTCGGGGCCCGCCTCGGTGGCGAGCATCGCGACGTCGAGTTCGCCGGCTTCGGCGAAGCGAGCGAGTTCCTCGAGCAGCTCCGGCTCGGCGCCGGGCATGTCGCAGGCCAGCGCGACCAGCCATTCCGTTCGTGTCGCCTCCAGCGCGGCCGCCAAGCCGGCCAAAGGTCCGAGCTCCGTCGCGCCGCCGGGGCGCAGGTCGAGCACCAGCCGCCGCCCGAGGTGCTCGTACCGCGGCGCGCCTCCACAGGCGAGCAGCACCTCGCCGCACACGCCGTCCAGGGCCGCGACCGCGTGCTCGATCAGCGCCCGTCCGCCGACCTCGATCAGCGCCTTGTCGCGCCCCATGCGCTGGCTGCGGCCCCCACAAAGCACGACGCCCGTCCGCGCGGCGCGGCGCGCCGGAGACGAAGCGTCGACAGGCTCGTGGGCTTGGGTCATCGAGTCGGGCCCGCGGCCCTCAGCCGCCGCCAAGGCCCGCGCGGGTGGATCAGTGTGCGTTGGAATCGTGCTCGATCGTCCGCTTGGTCTCGGCGGGCGCTTTGCCGTCCGGAAGAGCCCCGGTCTCCGCGTTCGACTTCATGCCCTTCTTGAACGAGCTGATGCTGGCCCCCATCGACTCCGCGAGCGCCGGCAGCTTGCGCGCGCCGAAGAGCAGGAGCACGACGGCCAGGATGATGACCATCTCCATCGTGCCCAGCCCACCGAGGGCCAAGGGGAGGGAGTTCGAAAGCGGCTGTTCCATGACGAGGTTCTTCTTTCCGCGCCTTCGGTCGCCGGCCCCTCGCCCGCGTACGGCAAGTCGCCGACGGCACCGAGGGCGTCCAGGATGGACTCGAATGACGGTTCGCGGATCGAACTCGATTGTAGGGAATCGCCGCGCGATCCCGCAGTGCGCGGAGCGCTTTTTGGCCCGTGAAAGGCCGGGCGAGCTTGCGGTGCGTCAAGCGGCCCCTGGAGGCGCGTCGGGGCGCACGCGGCGGGCCGCGCCGCGGCTTGCGATGCGCCGCTGAAGGCGCGGGTGCAGTTCCGGCAAAGGCGCGGTGAAGCTCGCGAGCGTGCCTTGGGCCTTGCGGCCGACCCGCGGGCCGAGTCCGACGCGCAGCCCGGCGGCGGCGAGGCGCGCGCGAACCTCGAGCGAGGCGCTGTAGGTCGATAGGATCGCGTGCGGCGCCATCGCCAGTGCGACGTGGCGGAGAAAGGGCGCTTCCCAGAGCTGGGGGGCGTCGCGCGGCGCGAACGGATCGAGGAACACGGCGTCGAAGCGCTCACGCGCGAGCTCCGCGCCGCGCTGGCGGGCGTCGCCGAGCCACACACGCAGACCGCCGCGCGCCGAGCCGTCGTGGCGGCTGGGAAGCTCGACGCGCTGCTCGTCGCGGGCGTGCACGGCGCTCGCGAGCGCCGGGCGGACGCGGGCGAGCGCGCGGGCGGCGGGTTCGGGCCACGGACCGAGCTCGAGGCCCGCCTCGATCGCGGCGGGATCGAACTCGAGCGACAGCACTTCGAGTTGCGCGCGCGTCGGTTCGAGCGCGTCGAACGCAGCCGCGAGATTGAGGCCGAGCCCCGTTCCGATGTCGAGCAGCCGCACGACGCGCGGCTCCGCGCCAAGTTCCGCGAGCCGACACGGAGCGATGTAGCGCTCGCACGCCTGCGTCCACGCGCCGGCGGTCGAGTGGCACGTCGCGCCGCTTGGCCCGTGGCGCAGGGTCCACGAGCCGTCGTCGGTGAGCAGCGCTTGCCACGTCATCGCCTGATCCTTGCAGCTCGGCCCGCGCCGCGCCACGCTTCGCCGCGTGCCGATCCAAAGCGACGGAGACAAGCTCGGCGTCTACCGCGATCCCGCGGTGGCCGCGCGCTACGACGAGCGTTGGAGCACCGCGGGCGGACGGCGAAGGGATGAACGCAAGCGCCGCGCCGTCGAACGCGGTCTCGCGCGCCTCGGCAAGCTCGAGAGCGTGCTCGACATCCCCTGCGGCGCCGGACGCTTCACGAGCTGGCTCAGCGGCGCCGTGCCGCGCTACCTCGGCGGCGACGCGGCCTTCGCGATGCTCCAGCAGACGCGCACGAAGAGCGCCGCGCCGCTGGTGTGCGCGGATCTCTCGCGGCTCCCGCTGCGCGACGCGAGCGTGGACGCCGTGGCGTGCATTCGGCTGTTGCACCTCGTGCGCGATGCGCAGCTGCGCCGAGCGTTCCTGCGCGAGATGGCGCGCGTCGCGCGCATGGGCATCGTCGTGGATTACCGGCACGACCGCGCGTTCAAGTCGCTCTGGGCCCGTGCGCGCGCCGCGCTCGGCCTGCGCGACCACGCGCCCAATGCGCTGTCGCACGCGGAGATCTTGCGAGAGCTCGACGCCGCGGGTCTCGAGTTCCTCGCCTTCGAACCGGTCCGCAAACTCCCCTACCTGTCGGACAAGGTGGTCGTCGTGGCTCGGCGCCGCGCGTGATGCGACGCGCGAAGGCCGCGCGACCCGCGCCGGTGGAATCCGACACGGGTCGCGCTTCGATCGCTTTCGCTCGCGCGAGTGCAGGGTTCACAGACCGAGCGTGAACTCCAGCGCGTTGCTGAACACGGTCGTCGATGCGACGTTCGGATCGCGCGACCACCACTGGCACTGGAACTGGGTGCCGGGCAAACGGAATTCACTTGTCAGCGGCTGGTCCCACAGCCAGTCGTTGAAGTCGAGCGCCAACTCTCCCGAGCAATTCACCGCCGGCGCAGCGTCGCCGCCCGTCGAACGCAGCGGCGTGCGCGTCAGCGGAGGCGCCGCGCACAGCGTGCCGCCGTGGAACGGAATCGTCGCGCGGCCGTTCACGCCGAAGAACAGCAGGCCGACCTTGTTGTTGCGCAATTGATCGCCGCGGATGACGAAGCTCTGGCCCGCGGTGGTGCTCGGCACGCCCGCCGAGCTGATCGCCGCCGAGCAGCCGAGCGAGTTCGGGCTCGCCGTGCAGTACGTCGCCGCGTCGGGGTACTGACGGCGCGCGAGAACGCGGCCGTCGAGGTGCACGCCGAGGCCGTACAGCAGCCCGAGATCCCCGCACGCGAGCTCGAACTCGAGCGGCAGATCGAGCTGCACGCCCGCGCCCGCGTTGCCCGACGTCAACCAGCCCGTGCGCGCGGTCACCTGCACGTGCGTGCCCGCGAGGTCTTGCTGGAACACCTGTCCGCCGAGCAAGGTGAGCGTCAACTCCCCGCCCAGGATCGTGCCGAAGGTCTGCAGGTCGACTTGCCCGCCGGGCCCGCGCGCGAAGGCGTTCGAGTCGACGAAGATCCGCAGGTCCTCGATGTCGACGGCCGCCGGCGTCTGCACGAGCGGCAAGCACAGCACTTCCAGGCGCAGGTCGTCGACGGTGAGGACCTCCAGCACGCCGACGCGGAACAGGACCTGGCCATTGGCGCCGGCGAGCAACTCCAGTCCGCACTCGCCCTGCATCTGCACGGGAGCACCGAGGGAATTGACCAGCGGACCGAGGATCGATTGGCCGTCGAGCGCGAAGTGCGACTCGCTGGGAATCACCGGACAATCGAACTGAGCGCGCGCCGGCGCGGCGAGTCCCGTCAACGTTGCGGCGATCGAGAGCAGGGCGGAGGTGAGACACTTCATGTGCAACTCCTGCGAATTGGACAAGGGCGGAGGGGCCGCGCCGCGCAGGGCTCGCGCCGAACGCAACGCTCCGCAGCAACGAACCGCGGTGGCCAGAGCCGTCATCGCGCGGACGCCCGGCGCACGCCAGCTCGCCCGCGACCCCTCCGATGTACCGCGCGTTTGCGACCCGAGCGGTTACGACTCCGACACGGTCGCCAAGCTGGAGAAGTCGTTAGCGAACTCCAGCGAACACGCGCGACCCACTTGCGGCCGCACGGGCCTGCAGACACGGACGCCCGCTCCCTCGCTAGACGTCCATGCGGACCGACTTGCGTTGCACCCGACGAGCCTGGCCGGTTGCAGCTGCACGAACGTCAGCGCGAGCCGGGCTGCCCGCCCTTGCCACGGTTGCACGGCATCCAGGCAACGACTAGACTCCACGGGTGATCCAGTCGTTCGGCGATGCCGCCACCGAGGCCCTCTTCCACGGCGCCTCCGATCGGCGGACGCGAAGTCTCCCCAAGGACATGGTGAAGGTCGCCCTGCGCAAGCTCGACATGCTGAACGCCGCCGCCGAGTTGCGCGATCTGCTCGTGCCGCCAGGCAATCGGCTCGAAGCGTTGCGCGGCGACCTCCGCGGACTTCACTCCATCCGGGTCAATGACCAGTGGCGCCTCGTGTTCCGCTGGACCGACGCCGGGCCGGCGAGCGTCCGCCTGGTCGACTACCACTGAGGCTCCCAACGTGCACCCCAAGAACCGCATCCCGACCCACCCTGGCGTGATCCTGCGCGAGGAGTTCCTCGAGCCGCTGGCCGTCACACAAGTCGATCTGGCCGCACACCTTGGCGTGCCGCTGCAACGAGTCAACGAGATCGTGCGCGGCCGCCGCGGCGTCAGCGCCGAGACCGCGTGGCTGCTCGCCGGCGCGCTGGGCACCACTCCTGAGTTCTGGACCAACCTTCAGGCCCAGCACGACCTCGCAGCGAGCAAACCCGAGCGCAGCGTCAAGCGACTGCGCCGCACGGGGTGACCGACAGCCCGAGGATCCGATCGACCCTTCCAGCGCGAGGTCCGGTAGTCCCGCCCCACGCTCTGGCGCGCCGGGTGCGTCGCCGATCCGAATACGAAGCTGAGGTACGGAGCCAGAGCAAATTCTCCCCGCCATCTCAGCGGAGGCCGTTCGCGGCGCCAGAGTCCCCCTCGCGCTGGAGTAGCGGGGAGAATTTGCTCTGGCTCCGTATCCAGGCGAAGCGAAAAACTGCCGCCAC
>CALFYL010000246.1 GCA_937952135.1 uncultured Planctomycetia bacterium | reverse complement strand
TGCAACGACGCCTGGGTGGATGTTCTCGTCGGCCAGGAGCGGGAAGTCGAACGGCTTCACGCCGAGATCTTGCCGTCCCAGATGAACTCGTCACGCATCGTGGTGGCCGCGTACTCGAACGCAGCGGTCAATCCCTCGGGCGAGACCTGGGGGTAGGCCGCGAGAATCTCGTCGTGCTTCGCGCCGCTCGCCAGGAGTTCGAAGATGAACTGCACGCTGATGCGCGTTCCCCGGATGCACGGCTTTCCGCCGAGGACATCGGGCTGGGTGACGATCCACGGTTCCATGTGCTGAGACTCCTTCGTCAGCAGGGTATCAAACAGCGCGGCGGCAGGTCCCAGGTCGAGCAGGAGCGACAGTGCGGTCGACGTGCGGCCCGCGTTTGCGGGGCTTGCCCGCGGCAGCGCGCTATTTCTGGATCCGCGAGCAGGGACTTGGCCGAGCTTCTATTCGATCGCGAACGGACGGCGCTGCAGTGTCATGGAACGCGAGAACGCCGACGATCAGTCCGGGATCCCGTTGCGTGCGAGGAAGTCGTCGCGGAGCGCCGTGAATCGGTTGAGCTCGGGGCACTCGCCCGAACGGATTCTGGCGATCCACTTGCGGACGGGAACGGGTTTCCAGACGCGCGCGCAGTGCTCGAGAAACTCGATCACGACGGCGGTCCGACCGAGCTGGAGCAGCGCGTTCGCGAGCTCGAACTCGGGTCCGAAGCTGCTCAATCGATCCAAGCCGAACCTCGAAGCCGACTCGAGCAGCTCGCGCTCGGCGGTTTCGACGTCGCCGCTTGCGAGCGCGACCTGGCCGAGCAAGCGGTGCCCGTCGAGGTGCGCAGCGCCCGACATCCAACCCAGGTCGCAGGTGCGCGCCGCGTCGAGCAGCTCGAGCGCGTACTCGCGCGTGAGCTCGTAACGCTGCATCCGCAACGCGAGCTTCGCTGCGTCCAACAACGTGGCGGCACGCGACGAAGGGATCTGGCTCAGCCCCAGAGAGCGCTGGAACGCGGCGAGAGCCAGCTCCGCGCGCGCTTCGTTCCAGTCGCCCCACAGCAGGCAGTTTCCCGTCCATCGAGGGCACTCGGCATTCAGCGGTTCTGCGCGCTCGAGCCGCTCGAACGCCGCGCGAGCCGCATCCGGCTCGTCGGCCAGGTGGAAGCAGAGACCGGCATGCTTGAGAACGTCGACGTCCTCCGGCCAGCGCGCCATCGCCGCTCGCCATTCCTCGCACGCGGCGATGCGCGTGGCTTTGTCCGGGGTCTGCAAGAGCGAGCCAATGTGGTGCAGCCGGGAGCGCGGCTCGTTGGCGATGCACCACAGCCACTGCTCTCGAACTACGTCGATCCAGCCGGCGTCCACATCCGAGGCCGCCAGGGCGTACCCGAGCAGCTTCACTCGTGCTTCGAAAGACTCCGCGAGCGAGTCGACTTCGCGCCGCAACTCGAGCGCTCGCGCCGCGTCCATCCGCGCGCCGCTCGAGAGCCACACCACGGGATCCTCGTCGCTCATGCACTCGCGAGTTTACGAGCCCATCCCCGCGCCGCTCGGTGACGTCGCGCTGGCCCCGTCTCGCTCGACGGTCGCTGGCGCCACGCGACCGCCGCGCGCACTTGGACGGCGCGTCCGGTCGTCGATTCCGAAGCGCCCGGAACGCGTGCGCTGGTCCGCGAGCACGCCAGAAACACCGAACGGAGCAGCCCGCTGGGGCCACCCCGTTCCGAGAGCGTCACGGTCGGTGCGACCGATCTGGGACTACTTGAGCCCGGCGATCAGCGCTTCGTTGAGCCGCTTGTACTCGGCAGCCGTAGCTCCGCCGATCTTGCTGGCCAGTTCCATCGAGCGGTTCGCGGCGTCGATCGCAGCCGCCTTGTCGCCGGCCTTCGCCAGGATCAGACCTTGGCGGTGGACCATCCAGTACGTGTCCGGGCGCTCCTTGCAGGCTTCCGCCATCCACTGCGTGGCGAGCTTCATGTCGAGGTCGTGCTCGTAATAGAACATCGCCGCCTGGTAGTAGGGCTTCTTGCCTTCGGCCGCCATCGCAGCTTGGATCTTCGGGACGAGCATCGCGACGATGTCCGTCTCGATCTGGATGGGAACCGACGTCTTCTCCCACGCGAGCGTCAACGACGCGGAGTCGTCGCGCAGGTCCTCGAGCGTGATGCGGAACGACTCGACCGGGTTCGCGAGCGCGACCGGCTTGACCTTCACACGCAGGAGGTCGTTCTTCGGGTCGTACGTCGAGGTCCCCGACTGCTCGGCGACCTTGCTCAGGATCACGGTCCATTCGGCGGCGTCGGGGATCGTGAACAGCGCGTACGAGCCCGCGGGCACCGCGGCGCCGTGGAACTTCACGTCCGTACCGAACGTGATCTTGGTCGCGGCGTTCGCGCCCGTGCGCCAGAGCTCGCCGTAGGGCACGAGATCGCCGAAGATCTTGCGGCCCTTCGCGCTGGGGCGCGAGTACACGACCTCGACGTCGGTGATGCCGACCTTCTGCTTCGTCGTGGTGGTCGGCGAAGGCGCGGGGAACTCGAGCACCGGGGCTTGAGCGTGCAGGGTCGGAGCGAGGAACGAGGAGGTCAGGGCGACGAGGGTCGCGCAGAGAAAGTGGTTCTTCATTGGACGCGCAGGCTAGCACGCGCGCAGTCCGCGCCGTGAATGCCGCCACTGCGCGCCCGGGAAAGGGCGCGCGGGTTCCGCCGGGGCGGCTGCGTCAGTCCGCTGTCCGTGGACTCAGCGCCTGCAGTCCGATGCTCAACACGACGACGATCGCCGGAGCGATCAGGTTGTACCAGAGGAAGGCGACTTCGATGTCCGTGAAGTGGATGACGAGGATCGCCGCCTGCGCGATCAACGCCGCGGCGAACACGGCGGCGCCCTGCACGTGGCGCACGAAGAAGGCGACGAGGAAGATGCCCAAGATCGTGCCGTAGAACAGCGATCCCAGGATGTTCACGGCTTGGATCAGGTTCTCGAACAACGAGAACAGCGCCGCGAACCCCAGTGCGAGCACGCCGAACACGACCGTCGCCCACTGCGTCGCGCGCACTTGCGCCGCGTCGGTGCGCGTCGTGCGCAACACATCCACGGTGCTCGTCGTCGCCAGCGCCGACAGTTCGGCGCTGGTGCTGCTCATGCCCGCGCAGAAGATCATCGCCAGCAGCAAGCCGACGATGCCGACGGGCAAGTGGTCCATGATGAACGAGATGAAGATGTAGTCCTTGTCGTTGACCTCGGCCTTGGGCGCCAACTCGGCGAGGCGCGTGCGGAACCGGGACTGCAGCTCGGCGTCGTGCTCCTGGAGGCGCTGGATCTCCGCCAGCGCCACGTCGGCGCGCACCGTGTCCTCGGCGCGCCACGCGGCCACGAGTTGCTCCGTCGCCACCTTGCGTTCCTGCATCGTGGCGCCGTGTTCGACCTCCAGGTCGCGCGTGATCGAAGTCGTGTCCAGGCTGCGCGCTGCGGCCAGATTGGCTTCGTTCCAGTGCAGCGGCGTCGCGTGCAGCAGGTAGAACACGAAAACGAGCACGCCCGTCAGCAGGATGAAGAACTGCATCGGGATCTTCAGCACGCCGTTCATCCACAGGCCCTGCCGCGCCTGTTGGATCGACTGACCGCTCAAGTAGCGCTGCACTTGGCTCTGATCGGTGCCGAAGTACGAGAGCTGCAGGAAGAAGCCGCCGATCAACCCGCTCCACAGCGTGTATTTCTCGGCGGGATTCCAGGACAGGTCGACGACGTCCAACTTCCCGAGCGCATCGGCGACGCGCAGGCTCTCGCCGACGCTCAACGAGTCGCTCAGGTACTGCAGCGTCAGCGCGAAGGCCGTGATGATCCCCAGGAAGATCACGGCCATCTGCTGCTTGTGCGTGACGCCGACCGCGCGCGCGCCGCCGGCCGTCGTGTAGAGGATCACGAGCGCGCCGATGAACACGCACGTCCACGAGAGCGGCCAGCCCAGCACCTTGCTGAGGATGATGCTGGGCGCGTAGATCGTGATGCCCGCGGCGAGGCTGCGCTGGATCAGGAACAGGCCCGCGGTCAGCAAGCGCGCGCGACCGTCGAAGCGCCGCCCGATGAACTCGTAGGCGGTGTAGACCTTCCACTTGTAGTAGAGCGGGATGAACACCGCGCCGATGACGACCATCGCCAACGGCAGTCCGAAGTAGAACTGTACGAAGCCTACGCCGTCGAGGTAGCCCTGGCCCGGCGTGCTCAGGAACGTGACCGCGCTGGCTTGCGTCGCCATGACGCTCAAGCCGACGCCCCACCAGCGCGAGTCGCTGCCGCCGCGCAGGAAGTTCTCGCGCGTGTTGTCGCGGCGCGTCTTCCACACGCCGAATCCCACGATGAAGCCCAGCGTGCCCAGCAGGATGACCCAGTCGAGCGGATGCATCGGCTAGGCGCTCGCTCGGGTCGCTCGGTCCGGCAGCTGACTGCGGTAGCGCGTCACTCGCGGCCGTTCCTGCGCGCGATCAAGTTCGCGAGCAACCGGTAGCTGCCCGGGACTCCGGCGGGCAACTGTCGGAACAAGCTGATGCCCGTGTACACGAAGCGTCCCTTGCCGTGGTCGCACGCGATCAAGCCGCCGTCGAGCGGCTCTTCCCCCGGATCGTTCCAGGCGATCAACGCCGTGTAGTGCGCGTCGAGATCGCTCGCAAAGTACAGACCGCGCTCTTGGACCCAACCTTCGAAGTCCGCGGGACCCAGCTTGTTCGGCGCGTTCATGAGCGCGTGATCCGGAGCGAGGAACGTCGCCGGTGCTTCCTCGACGGTGACGCGCGAGCGGGTCAACGAGAACGGATACGGCCCGATCGACTTGGGGTTCATCACGAGGTCGTTGCCGCTCGTGTTGTACTGCACCACCAGTGTGCCGCCGTTCTCGACGTACTCGAGCAGCACGGACTGGAAGCGCGCCAGCGACTTCACCGTGTTGTAGGCGCGGATGCCCGTGACGATCGAATCGCACCGGGTGAGGTCCGCTGCCTGCGCCGTCGCCGGATCGATGCGCAGCACGGTGATGCCGAGCTGCGCCAGCGCCTGCGGGATGTCGTCGCCCGCGCCGTCGATGTAGCCCACCGTCTCGACGTTCACGGCGACGTCGAGGGGAACGAGTTGCACGTCGGCCGGCGTGTACCACGTCTGCGGCAGGATGTGCGGATAATCGATGACGCGCAGCGTGCTGTCCGAACTGCCGTTCGGTCCGGTGAACGAGAGGTGCATGACGCCGCGCGTTGCACCGTTCTCGCGGCGCACGGCGAGCTGGACCTTCTGGCGCTGACCGCGAGCCAGCCCCCGGATCGGATCCGGCGTGTCCGCGATCGACCAACCGGCGGGGAGCGCCGCGGACAGCTTCCCTTCGAGCCCGTCCGTCAGCGCTTCGACCTCGACCGCGATGCTCGCAGTCTGCCCACGCACGAGCAGGATGCCGTCGCCCACGTGAATCGACGCGACGGGCGTCGGCACGACGGGTTGCATGCGTTCACCGGCGACGCGATCGACCCACTTGTTCATCGTCGAGCGGCTGACGCGCAGCGTGAGCGCGTCGTCGATCCGCAACCTGGCGACGGTGACGAAGGCGCCGGGAATCGTCGGCTCGATGCCGAAAGCACGGGCCGTGTCGGGGTGGTACAGCGTGTCGTGCGGCGCGGCGAGCCAGTAGGGCTGGTCGTACGTCGCATCCGCCTTTGCGCTCGGCAGCGGGGCGTTGCGCTCGAACGTCCGGTTCCATTCGAGTGGCACTTGAAGGGCGACTGCGCGATCGCCTTCCCCGATGCCCACGACCGCGATCTTGGGGTCAGGTCGTCGCTGCAGCACCGAGAGGGTCGCAGCGTCGAGTGTCGGAACGGCCAGACCGCGTGCGAAGCGCGCTTCCGGCGCCGTCGATTCGACGACGACGCCGCTTGACTGAAGGATCAGCTCGCGTGCGGCGTCGGCCTTGAACGCAGCCCAGGATCGGTCGGTCGCGAGCTGCGCCAACGCGTCCAACCGGTCGACGATCGCGATCAGTTGCGACACGCTCTTCTCGGGCGCGCCGGGGTCGTAGCCCGCGATCAGAGCGCGCAATGCGCCGGACACGGCTTCCCCGCCCTCGACGCGCGTCCAACCGAGGTCGATCCCGTCGAAGAGGTCCGCGTTCGCGAGCGGCAGGCCTTGCTCGAGGCGCAAGTACTCGATCTGCTCGCCGCGCGTCTCGGCGGCGCCGAAACCCTGACTCTTGTGCTGGCTGCGACTGCGCCCGGCGATCTCGGTGTAGCTCGCGCCGAGCAAGGGGTCATAGCCGCCGACGTCGACCTTCAGCCACTTCTTGGGGTCGTTCGCGGCCTGCTCGTCGAGGTCCTTGCGCCACCACGTGCTCCCGTTGAAGAAGATGCGCTTCGCCTGCCACGGCGCGAGGTTCTGCTCGGGAAAGGCGCGCGGATCGGCGGCCACGGTGAACGCTTCGTTCGCCAGGATCGACGACGCCGTGTGGTGCCCGTGTCCGCCGCTGCCGTCGGGCGCGAAGCGAGTGATGATCACGTCGGGCCGGAACGTGCGGATCACGCGCACGACGTCGCCGAGGATCTCCTGCTTGCCCCACTTCTCGAACGTCTCGTCCGCGCTCTTGCTGTAGCCAAAATCGACGGCGCGCGTGAAGAACTGCTCGCCGCCGTCGATGCGCCGCGCCTCGAGCAACTCTTGGGTGCGGAGGATGCCGAGTCCGTCGCCGAGCTCGGGCCCGATCAAGTTCTGTCCGCCATCGCCGCGCGTCAGGCTCAGATACGCCGTGCGCACCTTCCGACCGTTCGACAAGTAGCTGATCAGCCGCGTGTTCTCGTCGTCAGGATGCGCGGCGATGTACAGCACGCTGCCGACGACCTCGAGCTTGTGCATGCGGTGCAAGATCTCACCCGCATCGAGTTGCGCCGACGGACGCTGCGCCAGCGCGAGCTCAGCGGTTCCAATGCAGATTGCCGAGGCGAGTCCGACACCCCGCAGCACGCGCCACCATCGTTCGAACCGTGGCGAGCCGTTCATTCGGGCGCTGGTTTCCGCGAAAGAACTCCGGTGGCCGCTAGAAGCAGAGCAGTGCATGTGGTGCGTGGTTGCGCAGTGGGCCGGCTAGCGAAGGGGGCAGGTGGCGGTGGGCTCAGCGCGACGAACACGGCGCGGATCGATCGGCGGGTAGCTCGACGCACAGGCTACGCCATCCGGTCGCTGCGTGCCTCGCTCTCCGCGCAACCCTGCGGATCTCTTGCATTGGCGCCGATCGCTCGCCTTTTCGCGGAACGCGGTCCCACGGCCGGGGCGGATCGACCGAGCCGCGGCTCGCGCCGCGCCGGCGCCGGGGGTGCGCTGTTTCATGCCTTCGGCGTCCGCGATCGATAAAGGGCACGTGCTCGACCAGCTGATCTCCGAGGTCTTCGTGCGCTACGAAAAGCGCATCGAGGGCGAGAGCGGTGTGCGGAACTCGCGCTGCTCGCGCTGCGGCGCGGACGCGACGCTCCGCACCGCGCGCGTGTGTCGGCGACTGCGACTGCTGCTCGTGTTCGTCGTGCCGTTGGGCCGGCGTGTGCACGTCGACCAGTGCTCCGAATGCGGCAAGTCGGCGTTCACGCTCGACGTTCGGACCTGGGAGCGCCTCAAGTCGGCCACCTTCAGCGCGGCGCGCGCGGAACTCGCGCATCCCGAGCCCGGTCCAGAACGCTGGCTCGACGAACACCGCGCGCGCGTGGTCTTCGGCGACGAAGCGGGCGCCTCGGACCTCGCCCATCAGCTCGCCGGCCACCCGCGCGCGACGGCGCGGCTGCACGCCGAACTCGCGCTGACCCAGCACTGGCAGGGACACCGCCAGTCGAGCGCGGACTCGGCCGACGCGGCCGAGCAACTGGCGAGCGCGAAAGAGGAACCTCTGTGGGCGTTGCGTCTCCAGCACGCGCTCGACGAAGGCGACCTCGACGAGGCGCTCGAGTGCGTCGCGACGCACGGCGTGCTCGGCGATCTGCGCCAGGGCGCGTTGCGCAGGCTGCTGCGGCTGCTCGTCGAACGAAGGCGCGCGCGCGAGCTCCACAGGCTGCTCGGTCCGCTGCTGCGCGCGTTCCCGTACCTCGCGTACTCGACGGACGTGCGCCGCGCCGTGCGGTACGCCAACGGCGCCGTGGACGGAGCGCGCCCGATCGCGCTTCCGCGGTTTCCCGGCGAGCATCGCACGCGCAACCGCGTCGCCGCAGCAGCGCTGATGCTGGTCGCGCTCTTCGCAGCGGCCGAGATCCACGCGCGGTTCGAGCGCGCGGTGTGGTTCGTCACCACGCGCGCGGAGTCGCTCGAGCTCACCATCGACGGCGTCCCCGCGGAGTCCTTTCGACAGCGCGCCGCGCGTCGACGCACGCTGCCCTACGGCCGGCACGAGCTCGCGATCGCGGGCGCCCGTGAAGAGCGCATCGCGCTCACGATCGAACGGCGCGGGCCTCTGGCGCTTCTGGACGATCGGGTGCACGTCGTCGATCTCGCCGGCGATGCGATCTTGAGCGTCTCCCGATCCGCGGGCGAGCGCGGATCGACCTCGGCCGCCGCGCAGATGCTCTACGGACAACGCGTGTACATGCTGGACGGCCTCGAGCGCGCGTTCGGCGCGCGTGAGCCCGAGCGCTTGTTCGCGCGCGGCCCCGGCGGAAGCACGCTCGCGTTCGAGACCCGCCGGGAGCTCACGCTCGCACTCGAACTCGTGGCCGCGGGCCGGAGCCGCGCCGCGTTGGCGCTGCTCACGGACCGCATCGCTCGCGATCCCGAGCGGAGCGATCTGGATCAGGCCTTGGCCTGGGTTGCGGTGGAGTGTGGCGAGCAGGCCCAAGCGCTGGCGACTCTCGCGCCCAAGCTCGCGCGCACGCCGCTGTCGGAGCGGGCGCACCTCGCGGCGCTGCAGTTGCGATCCGAGTCGGATGCGGAGCGGCTGCGCGCCGAGTACGAGGCGCGCTACGCGTCCGCCGCGCTCGCCGGGGCTGCGGGGGCTCGCGAGCGCGCGTCGGCAGCGTTCCTGCGCTCGCACGTGTGCGCGGATCGCGAGCAGGCGCTGCACTGGCTCGCCCTGGCTCGCGAGGCCGATCCGCGCCACCGGCCCGTGCTTCAGCGCTCGGTCGATCTCGTGGCCGGCGTCGACTG
This sequence comes from uncultured Planctomycetia bacterium, assembly GCA_937952135.1. Classification (GTDB taxonomy): domain Bacteria; phylum Planctomycetota; class UBA1135; order UBA1135; genus WYBT01. Next base: position 3,239 of record CALFYL010000246.1, on the reverse strand, counting down.
GCGCGCGTGCGTCGAGTTCGCGCTCCAGGGGCTCGCGCTCGATCCGCACGATGCGTTCCTGCTCGACTTGCGCAGCGGCGCGCGCATGGCGCTGGGGGAAGCGGACGCGGCCGAGCGCGAGTTGCGCGCGGAGCTCGAACTCCATCCGCGCGATCAGGAGCGTCAGGGCCGGCTGGCCGAACTGCTCGTGGTCACGAATCGAGCCACGGATCTCGACATCTTCATCAATGACGCGGAACGGCGCGGCGGCGGCCCGCAGCGCGCCCAGCGGTTGCGCGTGTTGGCGCTCGAAGCCGGCGGTCGGCTCGAGGAGCTCGCCGCGTCGAGCTTCGATCCGCGCGACGAGGAACGCACGCGCTGGCAACTGTTGGCGCTGTGCGAACTGGGCCGAGCACGGGAGTCCGCCGAGCGGCTGGGAAGGGAGCGGCGTGTCGTCGATCGCTGGTACGACGCGCTGGTGATCGACTTGTGCTTCCGGCTCGTGGGCGAGGAAGCGCGCGCCCGTCCCTGGCGTGAGCGCGCGTTGAAGCACATGCCCGCGCACTCCGCCTACGCGCGCGTCGCCGAGATCCTCTGCGCCGAGGCGCCTGCGACGCCCGAAGCGATCGAAGCGCTCGCCCTCGGCGCGCACGAGACCGCCGTCCTCATGCTCGCCCAGGCGCAGCGCGCGAGCGGCGCCCAACGCACGGCGTTGCTCGAGTCGGCCGCCCGCTTCCACCCCTGGCCCGGCCACGTCCAACGCCTGGGCCGACGACTCGCGACGACGCCGTGAGTGCGCGGGGGCGGAACGAGCGCCGCGAGCCGCTCGATGAAGATGAGCGGTTCGAAAGACACCGCCGAGGTGCCGTCACGTCCGTGGCGCCCAGAGTCCGCGGACGACGCGTCCATCCGCGCGCCACTCGAGCGCTGCAGCACCGGATCCTCGTCGCTCCTGCACTCGCGAGTCCACGAGAGCGTCTCCGCGACACTCGGTTCGCGCAGCGCCTCCACGGCCCGTCTCACTCCGGCGGAAGCTCGTAGATGCCTTGCTTGGCGGCGATCAGGCGGCCTTGACGCGCGAGCTCGCGCCAAACGGCGGGGGGGTAACGGCTGGGCGGCGTCATGCCGAGGATTCCCGAGTGGCGCCCCTGAGTCATCGGGTTTCGCGTGAGCGACGACTCGTCGTTCAAGCGCGTGACCTTGAGGCTCTTGCGGAAGGCGGTCATCGCCCGCTTGAGCACTTCGCGGTCGCACACGGGCAGCGGGCGCCGACCGCTGGTCCACTCGGCGACGAGCTCGCGCAGCGCGGCGAGGTCGCGTGCGGCGAGCAGCGCGGCCAACTCGGGTTCGCTCGAGCCCGTCGCCGCCAGCGCTTGCTGCGCGGTGGACCACGGACTCGCATCGTCCGGCGTGGCGCCGAGATCGGCGACGACACCGCCCAGCAGCGTGCTCAGCAACTCCATCTTCGGGTCGAACATGGCTTCGAGCCTAGCGTTGGGACGCGGATGGGTGCGGCGCGAAGTTCGACAGCCGCGTCGAACCGGAACGCTTCGAGTGAGCCGTCGCGCGCAAGAACAGCTGTGGCTCGGCCCTCGCGCCGAGAAACCGGGCCGGAGGGCGGCGCCCTCAGCTTGCTCGACGGGCGTGAAGCGAGACACCGTCGGCCTTGGGGACGCTGAGTCCCGCCCGCCGCGAACATGGCCCGATCGACGAACACGTCGTCCGAGCGTTGCGCATGCATCGGCGAACTCCACCGAATTTGCCCTGCGCCCGTCGCACTTGAGCTACTGGCTTGCCGGAGGCCTGCGCTTAGGCTGAGACGTCCAGCAGCGGACGATCGATCCGACATTCGGCAACCGTCCGCGGCGTGGAGCCCAAGGAGGAGTTAGCCATGTTTCGAATCGTGGCGCGCAGTGCGACCGTCCTCGCGCTCGTGGCGAGCGTCGCAACCGCTCAAGTGAGCGCTCTGGCATGGGGTCAGAACGGCGACGGCCAATGCAACGTGCCGGCGCTGCCTGGCGGACTGTCCTACGTGGCCGTGGACGGTGGGTACTACTTCTCCATGGCGCTGCGGAGCGACGGCTCGGTCGTCACGTGGGGAAGCAGCTTGTACGGAGTGGGCGACGTGCCGGCGCTTCCTCCGGGAACGACGTATGTGCAAATCTCCGCGGGAGACCTGCACGCAGCGGCGCTGCGAAGCGACGGCGAGGTCGTGGCGTGGGGCTGGAATCACCAGTACGGCCAGTGCAACGTCCTGCCGCTGCCCCCCGGCCTGACCTACGTGGAGGTGGAGGCGGGCTCGTACCACACGCTCGCGCGACGCAGCGACGGCTCGGTGGTTGGATGGGGCGTCAATTACTGGGGCCAGCTCGACACTCCGCCGCTCCCGCCGGGGGTCACGTACCAGCGCATCGATGCAGGGGGTCACCACAACCTGGCCTTGTGCAGCGACGGCACTCTTCGAGCGTGGGGTGTGAACAGCGACGGCGAGTGCAACGTCCCAGCTCTTCCCGCGGGGCTCGCGTACGTCGACATCGCCGCGGGGGAGCACCATTCGTTGGCTCTTCGCAGCGACGGCTCTTTGGTCGGCTTCGGTCGGAACGAGTACGGCCAGAGCACGCCGCCTGCGATCCCGCCGGGTGTGGCGATCCAGAAGCTCGCGGCAGGCCGCCTGCACTCCGCGCTCCTCCGCAGCGACTCCGTCATCACGGTCTGGGGGCACAACTTCTCCGGCCAGTGGAACGTTCCGAACCTGCCGGAGGGCATGACCTACGTCGACGTGGCCTCCGGGTCCCTCCACTTGATCGCGCGCGTCGAGGGATCGGCGTTGCCGCCGGCGATCTACTGCACGGCCAAGCTCAATTCACTCGGCTGCCTTCCGAGCATTGGGCACAGCGGCACGTTGTCGCTTTCGGGGCCGGACGACTTCGTCATCAGCGCCCACAACATCGTGAACTACCGCTCGGGGCTCATGATTTGGGGCGGCGCCGAGGCGGCGGCGCCGTTCCAAGGAGGCACGCTGTGCGTCGCGGGACCGATTCGTAGGACGCCGCTGCAAGACTCGCTCGGCAACACGGGCGTCCACGACTGCTCGGGCGCCTTCGAGTTCGCGCTGACCCACGCGTACATGGCCTCGCGCGGTCTGTCGTTGGGCAGCGAGCTGTGCGCGCAGTTCTGGAGTCGAGATCCGTTGTCGACCCCTTACGGCTCGAGCCTGACCGACGCGCTGCACGTGTGGATCGGACCGTAGCGAAGCGTCA
>CALFYL010000245.1 GCA_937952135.1 uncultured Planctomycetia bacterium | reverse complement strand
GGTGGAAGCGGGAGCCGCTCACGCCTCGCTGAGCGAGGCGAGGCGGCCTCAAGCGACGGCGCTCCAAGGCGAATCCGCTGTCGGAATCGAGGCGTGGCGCGCGCGCATGGCGGTCGCGAGCGGAGCCGCAGAGCTCGAATCGATCTTGGGCGAACTCGAGTCCGCGCTCGTACCGGGCTCGGCCCTGCCGCTCGCCAGTGTGGCCTACGACTGCGCGCTCGCGCTCTTCGCCGCGCCGGACTCCACCGTTGCCCAACGTCGAGCGGCGCACGAGCGCGGAACGGCGATCGCTCGAAAGTCGGGCCTCGGCTGCGCGTTCATCGCGCACTTCGACCTCGAGTACGCGTGCCTCCTCGCGGACGCGGGCAGCGAGGAGTCCGCGCGAGAAGCCGAGGAGCTCGCACTTCAAAGCACACGCGAGTGCGCGCTTGCGATCGCGTACCAGCCGTACTTCTGGATGCTGCTCGCACAGCTTGCCGAGGCGCGTTCGGAGTGGGAGCTCACGCTCGCGCGGCTGAAACGCTTAGACGCGGGTTGCGACGCGCTCGCCGACGAGGCTGAGCGAGCGAGCCTGCGCGCGTCCGGCGCGCTCCTCCGCGCGGGGGTGCACATCGACATGGGGCTCCACGAGCTGGCCCTCGAAGAGCTGCGCGAGCTCGAGCGCGCGTCGAGTGCGCTCCTCGAGGACCCCGCGTTTCGCGGCGCGCTGCGGCATAGCCTCGTGCGCGCGTGGTCTGCGCTGGAGCAGTTCGAGCGCGCGCTCGAAATCGTGAGCGACGCGGAGTTGGAATTCGCCCGCCTCCACGACAAAGCCCTCTGGGCGCAATTGCTGGTCGCGCGCGCCGTCGCGCAGTCGGAACTGCAACGTGAACGAGGCGAGTCGACGGGTCCCGCAGAAGCGAGCTTCGAGCAGGCCCTGGCGACGAACAGTTCTCGCGGCGGAGTTCGCTCCGATGCGCACCTCGGTCTCGCCGACCTCGCGCTCCGCGCGCGCGACTTCGAACGCTCGCAACAGCAGCTCGACGAGGCGCGCAAGTACGCGGCGGGCCCCGGGATTCGAGCGACGATCGCCGGACTGGCGTGCAAGCTGGCGCTCGAACGCGGCGACGAACGAGAGGCGCTCGAGCCGCTGGCCGCGGAGCTCGAGAGCGCACTGCGAGACCTGCACGACAGTTGGGGCGCGGCCCCGCGACGACCCTCGGGACTGGGGTTCTTCCACTACGGAACGCACCGCACGGCGTACTCGCGCTCGATCCAGACCGTGCTCGCGCTGGATCCCTCGCAAGCCGGGCTCGCGCGCGCGCTCGAACCCTTGCTGCGCGCGCAGTCCCTCGGCGCCGTGGATCGCGACCTGCGCGCGAGCGCGACCCTCGCCGAAGTGCGCGAGATCCTCTGCGCAGGCGGGCGCGGCGTCGTGCTGCTGTTCCCGGGCATGGATGGATCGCACGTCTTCGCGATCGATGCGGAGGGTATCGAGCATCACATCGCCCCACCGAAGGACGAGTTGGCGCGGCTGGCAAACGCTTTGAACCGCATCTGGACGGATCCGCCGCCCACGGAGGCGCGCGAGCTCGAACAGCGCGGCCGCGACGTCTCGAGCGCGAGTTGGGAGCTTTCTCGCGCGCTTTTCAGCTCTTCCCAGCGCGCGCGCATCGCGCGTTGGTCGACGTTCATCGCGATTGGGGCCGATCTCGCGGTCGCAATTCCTGTCGCGTGCCTGCAGTTGGAATCGGGGCGTTGGCTCGGATTGCAGGTGCCGATCGTCGAGCTCGCGTCGGCCCCGCTCGGCGTCGTGCTCGCGCGCTCCGCGGCCGCGCGCTTGCCGGGAAGTTCGATGTCGCTGGTTCTCGTCGCCGATCCCAACGTGTCTCCCGAGGCGCGCGAACGCTATGCGAGCGCTCGGCCGCTCGACCTCGACGAAGATGAAGGGCGCAGACTGCGGCGAGGTTTCGAGAGCCGCGACACGCTGGTCTTCGAAGGTCCGCGCGCTTCGATCGAAGCCTTGTCGGATCCGCGCGTGGCGCTCGCGAGCGTCGTGTCCATCTTCGCGCACGGCGTTTACGACCTCGCGCGCCAAGGCGACAGCGAGAGGCCGGCGGCGCTGGTGCTCTCCCCTTCCGCGACGGATCCCGATGGCGTGGTGTGGTGCGCCGACCTCGAGCGGTTGCGCTTCGGCGGCGTGCTCGAGCTGCTGGTGTGCGGCGCCGCGCGAGGACCGACGCGCGTGGGAGACAGCGCGGCCGCGCACATGGTCGGCGCTGCGTTTCGTGCGGGCGCGACGAGCGTGCTCGCCGCGCGCATCGACATCGAGCGCACGGCGACGACCCGACTCATCTCCGAATACCGCGACGCGCTTGGGGAATCGGGCGTTCCCGCGGAGGCGCTTCTCGAAGCGCGGCGACGAGTCGCGGCGAACGAGAGCGAGTCCGACCCGTGGTACTGGGCCGGACTCGCGTTTCACGGCGCCGCGTGGACGCCCCTCTTCGAGCCGCCGGCGCGCTCGGCGCCGAGCCGCGCGTGGCCGATCGCCATCGGACTCACACTGCTACTCGCCATCGGCGCAGGCGTGCGCGTCGCGCGACGGCGCGGCTAGTACACGGAGGAATTGCCCGTCGCGGGCGGCCCGGTGATCTGCTCGATCGGCATGGGTGCGGGAGGCAGGCGCGGACGCACCACGACCCCGTGCGTAGGAGTTGAACCGGCGTTAACGCCATCGCAATCCGAAATATCCGCGCCGGTGCACTGCTCGGCCTCGACCTCGCCAAAAGCATGGTTGAACCACACGGCCGTGAGCACATCCGTGCCGCACAGGTAGGTGCAGACACTCGCTTCGCCCACGCCCACCGCAGCGATGCGGTGGGCGAAGTTCCCGCTCGTCTGACCGTTGCTCGGGTTGTGAGTACGCGGCCACACGTCGAACCAGTAGATGTAGTCGACGTCCTGGATGCCGGAATCTAAGCACTCAAGCTCCTGATCCAACTCGATCTCGAGCCGAATGTGATCGCCTTCGTCGAGCGTCGGATACAGATGCAGCGACCATGAGAGCACGCTCGCCTCGAGTTCGAAGGTGTCGGTGCGTTGGCGGTAGGCCTTGACCTCCAGCGCGTTCGCGTTCGAGGGCAGATCGTCCGGGTTGATCCGCAGATTGAACGAACGGAGGTGCTGGGCCCCTTGCTGTTCAGTCTCATCGGAGACCACTCCACCGGCCGCCCACGCGGGCGCCGGCTTGGCCGTCGGGACCTTCTGTGCAACCCACGGCAGAAACGCGAAGCGCGGATCGAGGTTCAAGGACACGCCGCTCTGCTCGAGCGCCAGGAACAAGTCCGCGCGACCGTCGGCGTTGAAGTCCCGGAAGAGCGGCGGGCACTGGTTGTTCGCGCCGTTTGCGTTGAGCAGCAGCGCGTCGTCGACCGTCGAATCGCTCCAGTTCGGAGTCTGGGTCGTGCAGAACGCGGGGGTGCCCGGGAAAGCGTTGCTGAGGAAGATCGGCGCCATGTGCAACGTCGTGTTGAACATGATGTCGTTGTCGCCGTCGGCATCGGCGTCCGCGCCGCTGATGCCCACGACGCGCATGCCCGATTCCAGCACCACCGACTCGAGGCTCAATCCGTAGCGCACGACGTGGATCTCGTCGTTGGAGGTGTCCTCCACCGACCACGCGCAGCGATCGCGCGACGTGCCCTTCAAGATGCCGATCCGGCGGCACACGTCCGAGGCGTCGTAGTGCGCGTGCTTGTCGCCGAAGGTCGAGCTCGACAGGTCATAGATCCGCAGCCCGGCGTCGGTCGCAACCGCGACTTCCAACGCGAGGTCCGTGTCCCACTGGAGCAGCGCGATGTCGTGGATGTCGTCTTGCTCGCCGCTCGGGGGAGTGAAGCGCGAGGTCGCCTGGCTCGTGCCGCTGAAGAGCCGCAGGAGGCTCACGCCGTCGCTCGCGACGCCCACATAGTCATCGTCGCCGTCGTTGTCGATGTCTCCGCAGCGCACCTTCAACGCGCCGTACCACTCGCTCGGATTCGTCGTCGAAACGGACACCACCGAAGCCTGCACCATCGATTGGCTCGGCCAGATCGCTTCGTGCAAACCGCCCGAGTTCACGAGCGCGAGCCGGTCGCCGAGACCGTTCAAACCACGCACCGTGTCGATGTCGTTCGCGAGCACGGTGTTGTCGACGGGAAGACAAAGAGTGAGAACCACGGCGTCGTGCCACACGAAGGCGTTCGTCCCGTCGTGCACGGCGACGTCCTCGACGCCGTCGGCGCTGAAGTCGCCGGCGACCAGGCGCTTGAAGCTCGGCTCTTCGCTCACGTTCCAAGCCATTTGGTCGGAGGCGAGCATCGGGTCGTAGTCGAGGACCTGGTTGGGAACGGGGATCTGGGCCGCCGCGAACGGCATCAGGCCGAGAAGGAACAAGCCCGCGAGCAGCGGGCGATCGAGGGGGGGCATGGGGTGTTTCCTTGCGCTGGTATCGAAGTGCGTTGGGGCGGCGGAGTCCTGCCCGGTCCGTCGCCGTCGGGCTAGCGCGTCCGAGCTTCCCGACTACTCACGCTCCGTGCTCGCGCAGAGGAGCGCAAGCGCGGCATGACAGAGTTGAAAGCCGTGCGGAAGCGGGTGGGCGCCGACACGCTGCTCACGTCGCGAAGCGCGCCGTCGGTCGAGGAAATCTCGAAAAGTCTCAGCGCTCGAGGTCGGGCTCGTGCTCGGGCGACGGCGCGCGTGCGGCTCGGCGACCGGCCTCGACGTCGACGAACGAGAGCACCGCGGCGCCGACGACGAAGAAGGCGGCGATCGCGAGCGCTCCGTTGCGGGTCTCGCCGGTCAAGCGAACCGTGGCGGCGAAGGCGAGCGGGCCGAGGATCGAGGCGAAGCGGTCGAGCACGCCGTAAAGACCGAAGAATTCGCCCGCTTTGTGCGCCGGCACCATGCTCGAAAAAAGCGAGCGAGAGAGCGCCTGGCAACCGCCCTGGACGGCGCCGACGCCGAGCGCGAGCGCGTAGAAGTCGCGCGCGCTCTCCATGCGGAACGCGATCAACGACACGCCGACATAGGCCGCGAGCCCGCACAGGATCGCGCGCTTGGCGCCGATGCGCTGAGCGAGCTTGCCGAACAGCACGGCGCATGGGACGCCGGTGAACTGCACCAGCAGGATGGCCAGGATCAGGTCGGCCTGGCCTACGCGGAGCTCGCCGCCGAACACGACCGCCATGCGGATGATCGTCACGATGCCGTCGCCGTAGATGAGCATCGCGATGAGGAACAGGAACGCCTGGCGCCAGCGGCGCAGCTCGCGGAACGTCTCGCGAAGGCGTCTGCACGCGGAGACGACCGCCGGGACGAACGCGACCGCGCCCTCGGGTTCGCTCGCGCGCCGGATGCGCGCCGGCTCGCGCACGCGGCGCAGCAGCGGCAGCGAGAACACGAACCACCACACCGCGACCGACAGGAACGCGAGCCGCGTCGGGAGCGTTCGCTCCTGCGGGCTCAGATCGTCGCCGTGCGGCAGTCCGAACCACTGCGGGTTCAGGATCCACGCGACGTTCAGCGCGAGCAGCACGCCGCCGCCGAGGTAGCCGAGGCTGTACGCCGCGCTCGACACGCGGTCGAGCTCGTCGTCGCGCGCGATCGCCGGCAGGAGCGCGTCGTAGAAGATGAACGAGCCCGCGACGCCGACGTTTCCGAGCGCGAACAGCCAGCACGCCGCCAGCCAATCGCCTTCGCGCAGGAAGAACATGCCCGCGGTCGCGAGCACGCCGAGCGCCAAAAACGCCGCGAGCAACGTCTTCTTGCGGCCCGCGACGTCGGCGAGCGCTCCGAGCAACGGCCCCACGAGCGCGACGGCGAGCATGCTGTAGCTCGTCGCCTCGGCGTAGGTTTGGAGGACGTCTTCGCGCCCCTTGGCGGCGACGCCGCGGTAGAACACCGGGAACACCGCGGCGACGACGGTCGTGAAAAAGGCCGAATTCGCCCAGTCGTACAGCGCCCACGCGCGCAGCTCGGGCCGCGTGAGGCCCATGCGCTCGAGTGCGCGCACGATCCAGCTCGCGCCTCGGCCCGCGCCAGCCGCGCCGCCGCGCTCCGAGTCGGGGTCAGGCGCCATCGAGCCTCACGGCGCTCCGAGGGCCCCTCGCGCGCCGCTCACTTCGCACTCCGTTCGCGCGCCGCGCGCCGCGCCGCCCGCTCGGCCTCGTCGGGATCGCCCGAGTAGTCGAGCACGCTCTCGATGCGCTCGTCGCCGCGCGCGAGCACGACGAGCTTGCGCGGCCCGCCGGCCTGCAGTTGTTCCGTCACCGCCTCGCGCGAGCTCACTTCGACGCCGTCGATCGCGACGATCCGGTCGCCGCCCCGCCAGCCCGCGCTCGCCGCCTTGCCGCCGCGCGACACCACGCTCACCGTCACGCCGTCGAGCTGCACGCCCATGCGGCGCGGCGCGATCGGCTTCACGAAGGAACGGTCGAGCAACTGGGGCAGATCCGCGATTCCGAGCGCCGCGATCGCCGCCACCAGCGCGCTGTGGCGCTGGTACTCGGGGATCGCCGCCTCGAACGTGTCGTGCTGCGTGTGGTGGTGGTGCGTGTAGTTCGAGCGCCCGGCCTGGCGCCAGAAGAAGCCCGGCACGCCGAGCTCGACGTAGGGCCAGTGGTCGCTCGAGGAGCGCGCTTCGAAGTCGGGCGTGCTCTCGATCTCGAAGGGCATCTCGGGGTCGAGGCCGAACAGCGGCGCGCACGCTTCGCGCAACTGCGCCTCCATCGCCCGAGTGCCGCGCAGGCCCGCGAGGTAGTTCGTCCCGCCGTCGTGGTTGAGCACCGCGCTCACGCGATCGAGCTCGGCCGCGTGCTGCTTCACGTACGCGCGCGAGCCGTGCAGACCTTGCTCCTCGCCGGTCCACAGCACGAAGCGGATCGTCCGCGCCGGCCGCGCGCGCGCCGCGACGAGCAAACGCGCCGCCTCCATCGTCGTCGCCACGCCGGTGGCGTTGTCGACGGCGCCCTCGGCGCCATCCCAGGAATCCAAGTGCCCGCCGACGATCACGAACTCGTCGGGCTTCTCGGCGCCGACGAGGTCCGCGACCACGTTGTGCTGCGCGACGGGCCCTTCGAAGAAGCGGTTGTCGATGTCGAACTCGAGCTCGACGGCTTCCCCGGCTTCGAGCCGCTGCCACAGCGCCGCGAACTGGTCGGAGCGCACGCGCACCACCGGCTGCGTCGGCAGATCGTCCCACGCGACGCGCCAGTTGCCGTCGGTGACGAGCAGCTCCGTGCGCGCGCCGCGAACGACGCCGAGCGCGCCGCGACGCTTCAGCGCCTGCTCGAGCTTGCGGTTCACCGCCGCGGGCGTCTGCGGCGAGCCCGCGGGCGGATAGACCAGCCAAGCGCCGCCGAACTCGCTCTCGAGCGCTTCGAGCTCGCCCTCGCTCGTCGGCGCTCGCAACGCGCGGCCGCGCGCTGGCCCGTTCGTGCCCGCGGTCCACGCGAAGGTGTTGAACTCGAAGTCGATCCTCTCCGGCGCAACCATCCCGCCGCGCGACGGGCCGCGGTCGAAGCCCACTGCGACTTCGCCCCACTCTTCGACGTGGACGCGCAGGCCCAGTCGCTCGAACTCGGCGGCGGTCCACTCGACGGCGCGTTGCAGGTTGTGCGAGCCACTGAGGCGCGGACCGATGCGGCGCGTGAGGTGCTCGAGGTGCTCCTGCACGCGGTTGTCGCTGCGGCCGAGCTCGATGAGCCGCTCGACGGTGTCGGCCGCGGCGCCGGTCGTCGTGTCGCGCGCGACGGCCGCCGCGGAGGGATCGGCCGTGACGAGCGACGCGGCGCCCGTGCGCGGCGGAGCGCTCGTGCGGCAGCCCCAGGCGCCGCCGAGGGCGACGGAGAACGCGAGAACCAGGGCGAGCGCGCGCGCCCGCGACGACTTGGAGTGCCTCGTCATTCGCGGAGCGTAGCAGCCGCTCGCGCGCGCTACATTTGCGCCCGCTTCCCATGTCCAACCACCCCACACCGCGGCCCGCGCGCCGCTCGGTCGGCGCCCCCGCGCTGCTGCTCGTGCCCACGGCGCTCGAGCGCCGGCGCATCGAAGACTTGGGCGGATTGCCCAAGGGCCTCGCGATCGTCGAAACCTGCGGATTCGGCCCGCTCGCCGCCGCCGCGCGCACCGCGCAGCTGCTTGCACTGCTCGGTCCGTCGCACGTCGTGCTGGTCGGAATCTGCGGCAGTTACGACCTCGCCGAGCACGCGGTCGGCGCGGCGCTCGAGTTCGACGCGGTCGCGATCGAAGGCGTCGGCGTCGGCGAAGGCGCCGCGCTGGTTCCGCCGCCGGCCCTCGGGTTCCCGCAGTGGCCCGGATCGCCCGCGCACACGAGCCCGATCTTCGACCGGCTCGAGCTCGCGACGCGCACCGCGGGTTCTCCGCCGCGGCTGCTCCTCACGACCTGCGCCGCCTCCGCGGACGTCGCGCAAGCCCGTGTGCGCCGCGAGCGCTTCCCGGGCGCGCTCGCCGAGGACATGGAGGGCTTCGCGGTCGCGCTGGCGTGCGCGCTGCAAGGCGTGCCGCTGCGCATCGTGCGCGGCGTTTCGAACGAGGTCGGCGACCGCGCGCCCGAGCGCTGGCGCATCCCCGCGGCGCTCGCGGCCGCGCGCGAGCTGGCCATCGAAGTGCTCTCGGACGACGAGTGGCGAACGTGAACCCGGCGCGGCGGCTGCGGGTCGGCATCTCGACCTGCCCGAACGACACCTTCGCGTTCCACGGACTGCTCTCGGGCGCGGTCGAGTGCCGCGAGGCGGCGCTCGAGTTCGAGCTCCACGACGTGCAGACGCTGAACGAGCGCTTCCGGCGCGGCGAGCTCGACGTCGCGAAGGTGAGCTTCGCGGCGCTGCTCGATTCCGGCGAGCGCGCGTGGGTGCTGCCCGTCGGCGCCGCGCTCGGTTTCGGCGTGGGCCCGGTCCTGTTGCGCAGCCCGCACCCCACGGCCGCTCCGCGCGTGCTCGCGCCGGGCGCGCACACCACCGCCAACCTGCTGTGGCGCCTCTTTCATCCCGGCGAGGGCGAGCCGCAGCAAGTCGTGTTCTCGCAGATCATGCCGGCGCTCGCGCGCGGCGAGGCGCGTCTCGGCGTGTGCATCCACGAGGGTCGCTTCACGTACCGCGAGCACGGGCTCGAACTCGCCGAGGATCTCGGGCAGCGGTGGGAGAGCGCAACCGGCCTGGCCCTGCCGCTGGGCGGCATCGCGGTGCGCCGCGAACTCGGAGCGCCGCTCGCGCAGGCGCTCGGCGACGCGATCGGCCGCTCGCTCGACCACGCTCGCGCCGATCGCGAGGGCGCGCTGCTCAGCATGCGCCGCTACGCGCAGGAGACGTCGGACGAGGTGCTGTGGAAGCACGTCGAGCTCTACGTGAGCGACGAGACGCGCGCGCTGACGCCGCGGGGGCGCGCGGCGCTGGTCGAGCTCGGCGAGCGCGCGGCGAGCGCCGGTCTCGCACCGGCGGGGCGCGCGGCGCTCGAAGTGGCGCCGGCGCCGCGCGAGTGAGCGGCGCGCGGCCGCCGGGCGCCGGGCGCCGTGTGTCGCGAGCCCGCGCGTCGGAAAGAAAATCGGCCGTGCGCTCCCGCAAGGGAGCCCACGGCCGCGTGAGGTTCGCTCCGGATCGCCGGCCCCTCCACCCGAGAGCGGATGGGGACGCGAGCCGTGTGCGCGAGCTACTTCGCCGGAGGCGGCGTGCCGCCCGCGTCGCGCAGCTCGAGCATCTCCTTGCGCACGTCCTGGGCGACGTTCTTGATGTCCTGCATCGCCTTGCGGACGCGGGCGCAGGCGGCCTTGTTGCCGGCCATGGCCTTCTCCACGTCTTCGCGGGCGGCTTCCATGGTCTGCCACAGCTTCTGGTAGTTCTGGGTCATTGCTTGTCCTTCGAAGAGGTCCAGCGGGGCCCGGGAGGGCCCTCGGATCGGGGTTGAATCGAAAGGTGGTCGAGCTGGGAGGCGGCTGGGGCGGGCTCGGCACGGGAACGAGCGCGCGTCCAACCGCTGCGGCGAGGGAACAGTCTAGGCAAGGACTCCCGCGCGAGTCCAAGCGCCTTCTCGGCATCGGCGCCGCCCCCGCGGGCCCCGCCGGGGGCCCGTCGCCGGCCCTGCAAACTAGCCCTAAGCGCCTGAAAACAAAAGTCTTAGGTTCGGGTTGCGGGGCCGCCCGCCGGGCGCGCTCCCGGACGCCCGACAGTTGCGGGCCAAAAAATGTCGGATCCGGGCCCTCCGCGACCGCCCCGGCACGCGCCCCGGATGCGGTTCCGGGGCGCTCGGCGCCGGTCGACGCGCGCCCCTCAGGCGGGAGCGCCGGCCATGCGCAGCACCTCGGCGAAGTGCTCCGCCCCGACGGGCTGCACCGAGAGCCGGCTTCCGCGCTGCAGCAGCGGCATGCCCGCGAGCGCGGGGCTCGCCTTCATTTCCTCGAGCGGGACGACACGCGGCAAGCGCCGCACGGCCTGAAGGTCGACGAGCCACCAGCGCGGATCGCTCGGGCTGCTCGCGGGGTCCTCGTGCGCGTGGCCGCTCTCGAACTGCGTCGGATCGGGGTAGGCCGCCGACGCCACGCGTGCGATCCCGACGACGCCCACCGGCTCGGAGTTCGAGTGGTAGAAGAGCACCTCGTCCCCCACCGCCATGTCGTCGCGCAGTGTGTTGCGCGCCTGGTAGTTGCGCACGCCGTCCCACATCGTCGTGCGCTTCGGCGCGGCGAGGAGCGCGTCGAAGGAGAACTCGCTGGGCTCGCTCTTCACCAGCCAGAAGCGCGGCGCGCGCGCAGGCTTCGGCCCCACCTGCGACGCCACCTCCGGCGCGCGCTTCGGCGCGTGCTTCGAGGGGCGCTTGGACGCTTTCGGCGCCGAGGACGAGCGCTTGGACTTCGAACTCGAGTTCGAGTCGGGCCGCTGGGCGGGTCTGGGAACGGGCTTCTTGGAAGGCGGCATGATTCGACGTCGTGCGCGATGCGGAGCGAAGGGTTCGGGCGCGCGGCTGGCGGCCGCGGCGCGCGCGAGGCGTCCGAACCGTCGCGGTCGCGTCGAGAGCGTCTCGTCGCGCCCCGCCCTCGCGCGGCTCGAAGCGATTGGCGGGAGCGCATGGGAATCGAACCCACCAACCCCGCTGTTCACGGGGTTCGACCGGCTTTGAAGACCGGGCGGCACACCAGCACCGATCCGCTCCCGCACTGCCCTGCGGCGCGGAAGAGTCAACCAGGGCGCCTCGGAGAGTGCAACGGAGACGGTGCGAATCGCGGCGCGCAATTCACGGCAGCAGACGTCCGGGGGCGCCGCTCGGTGCGACGTCGGGGAGTCCGCCGGCCCAGCGGCGCAGGACGCGCCGGCGGCCGCGCGGGGTGAGGCGCGCTCCGAGGATGCCGATGGAGAACGGGACGCCGTGGCGTTCGTCGTCGAAGGTCGGCGGGAGGCGGAGACGGATTCCGTCGCCCCCCATCTCGACCCGCTCCGCCAGGCGCACCACGAGGCGCGCGCCCTCGAGGCCGCCGTGGGCTTCGATGGCGGCGACGAGGTCGCTCCGGTGGCGGCGAAGCGTGACGGAAGCCGGCGGGTCCGTCGGCGACTCGCGCAGCAGCGCGAGGCGCGTGACGGTCTCGCGCAGCGTCGCCCGGCGTCGTCGTTCGAGCGGCGTGTCGAGCTCGACGCGCTGCGTCGCGGTCGCGAGCTTGGCGACGACGAGCGGGTCGGCGCCGGGCGACCAGGAACCGCCGGCGAGCTCGAAGCGGAACTCGAAGCTCTCTCGCGGGGCGAGCCGGCGCGCGGGCGGGAGTTCGCCGCACTCGAAGGCGCCGCGGCGGACGCGGAACTCGAACTCGACGTCGAGGGGCTCGTCGAAGGGGTTGCGCAGCCGAACCTGCGGTCGCCAGCGGCCGGACCACTCGCCCTCGCTTCCGAGCTGCGTGCCAGAGCCCACTTCGAGCGCGTCGGCATCGAGGGGCGATTCGAGCAAGTCGCCCGGCGCCGAGGCGCACAGCGCGCGCAGTGCGAGCGCGCGCCGCGGCTCGGCGGTGATGAGCGCGTTGAACGGCAGGCGGCACGCGTCGAGCACGTCGCGCGGTGCGTCGCAGCGTGTCGCGATGCGCTCGCACGGCCATTCGTCGAGCGTGTTGCTGCGCCAGCCGTCGGACGTGCAGCCGACGGCGGTGAAGCGCTCGTGGCGCACGATCTCCCTCGCGCGCACGTCGGCTCTGGCGACGATCCAGAGCGTCGAGAGGCCTAGGTCGCGCGCTTCGCGGCACGTGTCGAGGCTGTCGGACGCGACGCGCACCGACAACCGGCCGTGCTCGCGCAACTCCACCGCGAGCTGAGCGAGCGTGCGCGGCTCGGGCGCGAAGAGCACGTGTTGGGTCGCGGCGTCGCCGGTGCTGAGCGCCTCGCTCAAGTAGGGCACGTGCTCGCCGCTGAAGCGCGCGCCGAAGTGGGCCCCGGCGTCGGCGCGAGCGAGGTCGAGCGGCGAGGTCTGCTCGAGCAGGCCGCACAGGTCGGTGGTTCGATCGACAAAGGCGTCGGCCATGAGCACCAGGTCGCCGCTCGCACACGCGCGGACGTCGTAGGCGACGCCGTCCAGCCCGAGGCCGAGGGCGTGGCTCAAGCCGGCGAGCGTGTTCTCCGGGGCTTCCTGCGGCGCGCCGCGGAGGCCGAGGATCCACGGAGGCCCCGCCGATGCCGGCGCCGCGCGCGTCGAACGGGGAGTTTGGGCCACGTGGCGCCATAGATAGCGCACGGGGCAATCCAAGAGAACGTCGACGCGCCCGCCCGCGCCCCTCACAATGCCGGGTTTCGAACCGCGCGCCGCCCAGCATGCAAGCCCAACCCGTCTCCCCCGCCGCACTGGACCAACAGCGCTTCCGTTGGACGGCCTTGACGGTCGTCGCCGTCAGCGTCGCCGCCGCGGCGATCGGCGCGGCGTCCGGCTTGACCGACCTGCCGTCGATCGCCGTCGCGGGCGTCGCGGTGTTCCTTTCCAAGCTGTTCATCTTCGGCGGCGCGATCGAGTTGTGGCCCTTCGACAAGACCACGCTCGACTTCAACGCGTGGGAGCTGGCGCTCGTCGCGTGGGTGCTCGACCTGTGGGTTTCGTGCGCGCTGCTCGCGGGCATTTCGAGCTTCGAGAAGCTGCCGTTCGCGGGCCGCGCCATGACCGAAGCCCGCGCGCGCGCCGGCCAGACGCTCCTGGAGTACCCCGGCCTGCGGCGCCTCGCCGTGTCGGGCATCGCGCTGCTCGTTTTCCTTCCGATCCCCGGCTCGGGCGCGGTCACGGGCACGCTCGTCGGCCGCCTCGTCGGACTCTCGCGCATGGCGACCTTCGGCGCCGTCGCGGGCGGCGCCGGCTTCGCGGTCTGCGTCTACGCGGGCGTGGCGACCTTCTTCGGCGAGAACTGGCGCTCGATGCTCGAGAGCCCGACCCTCGTCGTCTTCAGCCTGATCGCCTTCGTGATCTTCGTGTGGATCGCGTGGCTGCGCGTGCGGCGGGCATTGACGCGCGCCTGAGCGCCAAGAGCTGGTTCGACGCGCGGCCTGAGCGTCACAGGTCGATCTCGCGCAGCAAGCGGCCGTCGCGGCCGTACTCGCGCGCTGTAGCGGACTCGTGCGTGAAAACGACGAGTACGAGCCAACCGAAAACCCACTCGTCTCGTTCCACGATCACCGCGCGCCCGCCGTCGGGTGAGAGCCGCGCGGCGACGGGCTCGCGCACCGGGAGCGAAGCCTTCGACCACCCCGCCAGGTCGGTCCACGCGAGCGAGTTCGAGACGCGGTGGTTGTCGCCCCGATACAGCAACACCGAGTCACCCTGCGGCCGCGCGTCGATGAGTTCCCCTTGCCCCACGGTCCCCAAGGCGGCGCGGTCGATCGCAACGACCACGGGGTTCGCCCAGGACTGGGTGGGGCCGTCGACAGCGACGCCGTACGAATCGCACGCGTGGCGTTTCGAGGCGAAGACGAACTCGATCGCGGACCCGAGTGCGTCGAGCGCGGGCGCCTGGGCGTCGGGCTCGAGCGGCGCCCAGCCCCACTCGACGTTGGCGCGCATCAACCCGCCGCCATCGGCGGCCTTCTCGCGCCGAAACACCACGCCGCGGCCGTCGGGCGCGAGCGCGAGGTCGAACTCGTGGTCGGTGTTCTCGGTCAAGCGTTCGGGAGCTGCGTTCGGTGCGCGAACGAGCCACAGGTCCGTCGTTCTCTCGCGCAACAACCGTCCCTCGACGTGCGCGTGCTTGCGCGCGGCGACGACGAATCCACGCGCCTCGGGAAGCGCGAGCGCTTCGGTCACGCCCCAGCTCTCGTCGCACCAGCGCTCGAAATCGCCTCCGCCGCTCTCGGTCTCGACCTTCAGCGCGCCGCGCGAACAGAGCGCGAGCCGGCCCGACGAGTCGTACTCCGCGTGCGGATCGATCCGCGGACCGCGGATCACGACGCAGCTCGACGCGAGCACGGCGAGAAGGAATGCTACGAGACGTTGCACGGCGCGAGCTTCCTTCGCGCGCCTACTGCGCGGCGACGAGGGCTTGAACCTGCGCCCACAAGTTCGCGGCTTCGACCGGCACGTGGTTCAAGTCCACGCCTTTGAGTTGCGCGGCGGCGCCCGACGCAAAGCGCGGGTCCTGGAGCACGAGCAGCAGCAGCGACAGCGCCGGGCGCGCGTCGCCGTCCGGCCAGCAATCGGAGCTGTGGAGGAACGCGCCCAGCAGATTGCCGAGGTCGTCGCCGGCGCTGCGAGGCGAGGTGACCACCGACTCGAGGTACTTGAACTTCTGCACCGGGTCCCGCGCGGTGACCACTGCGATCAACGCGGCGCGGTGCATCTGGCGCGCGTCGCCGCCGTGGAAGCCGCGGCCGACATCTTCGAGCTTCGCGCGAAGCTCCGCGTCTCCGAACTCGATCAACACCTCGGCGAGCTGGATCAACGCCTCGTTGCCGTCGTCGGGCGTGAGATCGAGCGCCATGAACTCAGCCAGGAACTCCGAGTACCAAACCTCCGACGCGGCGCGCGCCTCGGCGATCGCGCCGGTGAGGATTCCCGTCTCGCGGTACTTGCTGCAGCGGGACTGAAACTGCTGCAGGAACGCCGGCGCGCTCCGCGGCGCCATGCGCTTCACGCGCGCATTCATCACGCGGCTGATGGCGAAGAAGCTCTCCGTGCTCGCGCAGGTCCACTGGGCGAGGTCGTCGGCCGACAAACGCTCCAACTCGAGCCCGCGGAGACACTCCTCGACGCGCTCGAAGTCCGCAGGGGCCGCTCCTGCGACGCAGCTGTCGATGGCGTGCAGCAGCTCCGTGGTCGCGCCCGCGCTCGAGGGCGCCGACACGCGCGGCGGCGGTTCGAGCTCGGGTGCGCTCACCGCCAGGCGCTCGGCGGGCGCTTCGATTTCGACCTCGCGCGGCGTCGGTTCGCGATCTCGAGCCATCGCGCGCGCTGCGAACTCGTCAGTGGGCTCGGCGCCTCGCGGCGAACCGTGCGAGCACCGCCACACAACGCCGGCGGCGACGATCATGCCGACGACGGTCGCTACGGCGCGCGGAAGCCATGCAAGTCGCCGGCTCGCGCTCACACGAACTCGACGTGCACGCCCGTCGGCGCCGAGAACTCGCCGATGCGTGCGATCGGCAGGCCGCGCTTCGACAGCTCGCGCTCGAGGGTCGGCGCGTCGGCCGGGGAGACGACGATCAACAGCCCGCCGGAGGTTTCGGCGTCGAAGAGCAGGTTCACGAGCGCCTCGTCGAGCCCGCTCGCGATGCGGACTTCGTCCTTCAAGCCGCTGCGGCCGCGCTTGGCGCCGCCGGAGTTCAGGCCCTTGCGCGAGAGCTCGAGCACGCCGGGAAACAGCGGCGCGCGCGCGCTCTCGATGCGCAACGTCACGCCGCTCGCCTTCGCGATGTTGCGCGCGTGGCCCGCGAGGCCGAAGCCCGTGATGTCCGTGCAGGCGTGCGCGTTCGCGGCGAGCATCGCCTCCGCCGCCGCGCGGTTGAGCGTCGCCATCTGCCGCGCCGCGGGCTCGAGCGCGGCCCAGTCGATGGCGCGCTTCTTCGCCGCGGTCGTCAGCGTGCCCATGCCGAGCGGCTTGGTGAGGTACGCGACGTCGCCGGCGCGCGCGCCGCTGTTCGCCGTCATGCGCTTGGGATCGACGACTCCGGTCACGGAGAAGCCGAACTGCATCTCGCCCTGCACCGTGTGGCCGCCCGCGACGCTCGCGCCGGCCTCGGCGAGCTTGTCGAAGCCGCCGCGATGGATCTCGGCCACCCACTCGGGCGGCAGATCCTTGGGCAGCGACGCGAGCGTGAGCGCGCTGATCGGACGGCCGCCCATGGCGTAGACATCCGAGAGCGAATTCGCGGCCGCGATCGCGCCGTAGAAGTACGGGTCGTCGACGACGGGCGGAAAGAAGTCGACCGTGAGCACGAGCGCGAGCTCGACTCCCGCGGGCAAGCCTTCGGCCTGCCCCAGCAGCACGACGCCCGCGTCGTCCATGGTCTGAGGTCCTACGAGCAGACGCTCGCCGTTGCTCGAGTTGAGGCCGCGCAGAACCTGCGCGAGCTGCCCTTGCGGCAGCTTGCCTGCTCAACCCGCGCAGTCGGCGTAGTCCACCAAGCGCTTGTGCTGGTGTTCG
This sequence comes from uncultured Planctomycetia bacterium, assembly GCA_937952135.1. GTDB lineage: Bacteria > Planctomycetota > UBA1135 > UBA1135 > WYBT01. Next base: position 16,758 of record CALFYL010000245.1, on the reverse strand, counting down.
GACACGCGCGTGATGCTAGTCGGCGCCCGATGGCGACGCGAGCGCGCTCTTGCGCCTCGCCGGGCCGCGCGCCGCGATCCACACGACCAGCGCCACGGCGACGGCCGCGACGCCGAGCGCGATGCCCCACCACAGGCCGGGCAGGCCGTAGCCGAGCTCGAACGTCAACCAGTATCCCAGCGGCAGACCGAGCACGTAGTAGCCGACCACGTTCGCGACCGCGCTCGGCCGCGTGCTGCCCATGCCGCGCAGGATGCCGCTCGCCACGACTTGCGCGCCGTCGAAGACCTGGAACGCCGCCGCGACGGGCATGCAGGTCGCCACCAGCGCGAGCACCGCCGCTTCCTCGGTGTAGATGCGGCCGATCGACTCGCGAAAGACGAAGAACACGAGCCCGCAGAAAGCCATCACCCCGACGCCGAGCGCGAGCGCGCCCCACGCCGCCGTCTGCGCCTCGCGCGGCCGTTTCTCGCCGATCAAGTTGCCCACGCGCGTGACCGCCGCGAGCGCGATGCCGAGCGGCATCATGAACGACAGCGAGGCGAGGTTGAGCACGAGCGCATTCGCCGCGAGCTCCGTCGCGCCGAGCCACCCCGACCAGATCATCGCGACCTGAAAGCCCCAGATCTCGGCCGCGAAGTGCACTCCGACCGGCAGCCCGACGGCGAAGATCGCGCGCAACGCCGGCCAGTCGAGCACCTCCCGCGACCACGGCGCCCACGCGCCTTCGTGAAGCCGCGCCAGACGCAGGATCGCGAACAGCGCCAGCGGCATCGAGGTCTGCACGAGGCTCGTCGCGATGCCCGAGCCCACCGCGCCGAGCGCCGGCGCGCCGAGGTTGCCGAAGACGAGCACCCAGTTGAGGAACACGTTGAGCAAGTTCGCCGCCAGCGCGACGAACAGCATGGGCCTCAGGATCCCGCGGCCCTGCAGGTACTGACGCAGCGCGCAGAACACGAGGAAGAAGGGCTGCGACGGCAACTGCACCATCAGGTAGTCGTGCGCGACGGCGGCGATCTCGGGGTCTTGATCGAACGCGACGAGCACGGGGCCCGTGAACAACCACAGGAGCGCCACCGGCAGGCTGACCGCGAGCGCCACGACGATTCCGCGCTGCAGCGCGCGCGCGAGCCCGACCGCATCGCGCGCGCCGTGCGCTTGCGTCACGAGCGGATCGATGCCCAGCACGATCCCCATCGCGACCATGCCCGTGCCGACCTTCCACATGTTCCCGAGCGAGACCGCGGCCACCGCCTCGACCGCGCCTGCGCCGACCTTGCCGACCATCGCGAGGTCGACGAAGCCCAGCGCCATCATCGAGAGCTGGGTCAGCACGATGGGCGCGGCGAGCCGCGTCAGCGCGTTCACTTCGCGGCGGAACTCTCCGCCGGGCGGCGGCGTCGAAGGATCGAGAGTGGGAGCGTGCATCGCTGCGGGCCGCGGCTGGGCAATCCCGCCTTGTACCATCCCGCCTTTTACGCTGCGGCTTCGCCTCCGTCCGACCCGGGACGCACGGGCGGGCTACCATGCACCGGCGCCCCGCTCCCCGGCCGTACCGCGCGCCACTCGGCGTCCAAGCCATGAACTTGATGCTCCACAAGCTCGCTGTCTCCCCCGTCAAGGTGTTGGCCAGAGTCGCGGCCAGCATCCTCGTCGGCGCCCTGGTCACGCTGCTGCTGTCCGCGCCGCTCCCCGCGCAGGCCGAGGACGAGTACACGCGCGAGTTCCGCAAGGGCTACGAGGCCTTGATCGCCGGCCGGGTCGACGAGGGCATCGTCTCGATGAAGCGCTGCCTCGAGATGCGCCCGGACGATTCGACGCCCGCCTACAACCTCGCCTGCGCCTACTCGCTGAAGAACGAGCCCGACGCGGGCTTCGAGTGGCTCGGCCGCGCGCTGGACCTGGGTTTCGCGTTCTCGCGCACCGACAGCCTCACGATGCTCGCGAGTTCCGACAAGGACCTCGCGAACCTGCGCACGGACGCGCGCTTCGCGTCCGTGCTCGAGCGCTTCAAGGCGCAGCACGCGAAGGTCGACGCCTACGCGGCGACGCCGATCGTGTACGTGCCGCCGGCGCTCGAGAAGGCCGAGGTGTCGCCGCTGCTCGTCGTGCTGCACGAGAGCGGCGACACGAAGGAGGGCGCGTTCGCGAACGGCCCGTGGAAGCAAATCGCGGACGAGCTCGGCTACGTGCTGCTGATTCCGTCGGGCAAGACGCCGACGAGCTTCCTACCCGAAGTCGATCCGTCGAAGGGCATGGCCTGGTTCGCGAGCTCGGACGACTACGAGGCAAACTTCTGGAAGTACGAGAAGCCGGTCGAGGACGCGGTGAAGGCGCTGCGCAAGGAGCGCAAGCTCGATCCGCAGCGCGTGCACATCGTCGGCGTCGGCATGGGCGCCGTGCCGGCCTTCAACCTCGCGGTGTCGAGTCCGGGGCTCTACAAGGGCGTCGTCAGCTACAACGGCTGGCCGAACTTGCGCATGGCGGGCGCGAAGCTCGCCAATGCGCAGAAGCTCGGGCTCGAGACGGCTTGGCTGTACCCGTCGAAGCCGCTCGGCGGCGTCGCGACGATGCCCGAAGCGGAGTACGAGGCGCTGCTTCAGCGCGTCGAGGCGGGCTTCAAGAGCACGGCGCTCACCGGGGCCGTAGTGCGATTCGAGGCGCCCGCCGACGCGGCGAACAAGCCGAAGTACGTCGACGCCGCGGCCGTGAAGTCCGCGCTCGCGGGTCTCGGTGCGGCGAAGCCGGCGCCAGGCGCGCCGAGCAAGTTGTGAGCGCGCCATCCCAAGCCGAAGCTCCGGGGCGCGCTCATTCGTAGGCGAAGCGCCGCGCGCCGAACCACGCGAGGCCCAAGGCGCCGACGAAGAGCCACGCGGCCGCCGCCAGCGCGCCCTCGGGCCCGGTCTGGAACACCATCAAGCGGTGCAGTGCGTTCATCACCCAGCCCGTCGGCAGCCAGCTCGCGAGCTCCTGCATCCAACGCGGCGTGATCTCGATCGGCCACCAGCACCCGCCCAGCGCCGACAGCACGTTCGCGGTCAGCACGCTGATGCCGACCACCTGGCCCTCGCTCGTCACGACCGAACACAGTGCGAGCGCGAGCGAGGCGTTGAAGGCGGCCCACAGCGCGAGAACGAGCACGACCGCCGCGGCGTCGGGCCCCCACGCCACACCGAAGCCCAGGCTTCCGACCGCCATCGAGTAGCCGAGTTGCAGCACGCCGAGGCCGAAGATCCCGAGCCACTTGCCCGCGGCGACCTCGGCGCGCGAAAGCGGAGTCGCGGCGAGCCGCCGGAGCAAGCCTTGGCGGCGCTCGACGACGATCCCCATGCCGCTCGACATGAGCAGCAGGATCATCGTGAACATCACCATCGTGCCGGGGATGGACTGCTCGCGGCCGGAAGGAACCGCCTCGCGTCGGCCGGCGGACTTCGTTTCGACGCGCAGCGCGCGCGGCATCGCGCGCAGCTCGTCGAAGCCCGCCGGGGCGATGTCATGGCCGGCCGCCGCGAGCGCGACCACGTCGGCGAGCACGCTGTAGCTGGCGCGCGTCACGCGAAAGCGGTCGAGCTCGTACGCGTTGCCGCCGCTGTCGCGCGAGAACTCGAGCGTCGTGGCCGCGCCCTCGAGCACGTCGCGCGAGAAGTGCTCGGGCAACTCGAGCAGCCGTTTGGGCTTCGCCGCGAGCGGGTCGAGCGCTTCGACGCGTTGCACTTCGAAGCCGCGCTCGTGGAGCCGCCGCTCGAGCTCGTCGACGAGCACGCCGCCGCCGGGCGCGACGAGCGTGAGCGCGTCGGGCCGCGCGGGATCGCTCGAGCCGCCGCCCTGGAGCAGCCCGAAAAAGAAGAAGAACACGACCGGCATCGCGAAGCTCCACACCCACGTCTCGCGCTGGCGCAGGGTTCGGCGCAGGTCGTGCCAGGCGACGAAACTCGCCGACGAGATCGTCTCCGCGAGCCTCACGCCTCGTTCCTCGCAAAGGCGCCGCCGAAGCGCCGCGCGCCGCACCACGCGAGCAGCGCGAAGGCGGCGAACCCACCCGCGAACGAGAGCGCCAGCTCGCGCGGCTCGAACGCGCCGAACAGCAGCGTGTCGAGTTGCGTGACCGCCCAGCCGTTCGGCGTGAAGCGGCCGATGCGCACGAGCCAGTCGGGCATCATCGCGAAGGGCACGAAGCTCCCGCCGAGCATCAGCACCGGGAACAGCACGAGGTTCCCGACGATGCCGGCGGCGCGCTGCGAGCTCGCGAAGAGCTTTGCGAGCGTGAGCAAGGCGAGGAAGACGGCGCCGGCGGTCGAGACCCAGAGCGCGGCGAGCAGCGCGCGCCAGAGTTCGAAACCGAAGGCCGCCGAGGCCAGGAGGCACGCCGTGAGCGAGATGAGAAGCATCAACGCCCAACCGGCGGCGAACTTGCCGAGCAGCGAGGGAAGAACGCCGAGCGGAGTGGCCGTGGAGCGCCGCAGCGCGCCGCTCAGCTTCTCGCGCCACACGTCGTCGGCCAGTCCCTCGGCCGCGAACAGCAACGCCATCATCAGCATCGCCGGCAGGAAGTACCCCGCGAGGCTTCGCGGGCCCGCGCGCTTGGGGGCGTCGCGCACCGTGCTCTTCAGCTCGATCGCCGGCGGGAACACGTACTTGCCGACGCGTTCCATGTCGCGCCGCATCGCGACGGCTGCGCGCGCGACCTCGAGCTCGTCCTCGCTCAGCGAAGCGTTCATCACGCTGCGCACGTCCGCGCCGAGCACGCGCTGCGCGTAGAACACGCCCTCCGACAGGATCGCGAGCGCTTCGCTCACGATCCCCGGCAAGATGCGCTGCGAAGGGTTGGTCACGAGCTCCAGCGTGGTCGGCCACTCGTTCCACACCGCCGCCGTGAAGCCGCGCGGGATCACGAGCAGCGCCGTCGCGTCGCCGGCGTCCAGGCGCTCGCGGCCCGCGGCCTCTTCCACGAGCTCACCGTCGATCGCACCGGCTCGCTCGCTCGTCAGCGCCTTGACCAGCAGGTCCGCGAGAAAGCCGTCGTCGTGCTGCGCCACGAGCACCTTCGCGCTCGGATTCGAGCCCGAGCGGCCGCCGGTCGCGAGCACGATCAGGCTTCCGATCACCAGCGGAATGCCGATCCACAGCGCGATCGCGAACGGGTCGCGCCAGCGCCGGATCCAGTCGCGGCGCGCGGCGGCGAACACGACGGCCATGTACGACGCACCTCGCACCGGCTCGCGCTGGTCGGTCGGGCTACTCACGGAGTTCCTTGCCCGTGAGCGCGATGAACAAGCTCTCGAGGCTCGGCTGGCGCAGCGTGGTCTCGCGCACCTCGCATCCCGCGCGCGTCAGCGCCGCAAAGATGCCCGCGAGCCGCACCGATGCGTCGCGCAGCGAGATCTGAAGGCTGCGCTCGTCGAGCGACACGATTTCGAGCTCGCGACCCTGCGCGTCGCCGCCTCGCAACGAGTCGAGCGCCGCGCGCACGGCCTCGGGAACGAACGCGCCGCCGAGCTGCAACAGATCGCGCCCGCCGAGCCGCGCCTGAAGCTCGCGCTGCGTCCCGCTCGCGATCACCTTGCCGTGGTCGACGATCGCGAGCCGGTCGCACAGCTCTTCCGCCTCCTGCATGTGGTGCGTCGTGTAGAGCACGGTCATGCCGGCGCGCGCGAGCGAGCGCACGAGCTCGAGCAGGCGCACGCGCGACTGCGGGTCGACGCCGACGGTCGGCTCGTCGAGCAGCAGCACGCGCGGCGAGTGCACCAGCGCGCAGCCGAAGTTGAGCCGGCGCTGCATGCCGCCGCTGAAGCGCGAGACGCGCTCGCTCGAACGATCGCCGAGGCCGATCTGCTCCAGGACGTCGGACACTCGGTTGCGCAGCACGGCGCCGCGCAGCCCGTAGGCCGCGCCCCAGTATTCGAGATTCTCGCGCGCGTTCAGGTCGTCGTAGAGCGCGAGCTCCTGCGGCACGACGCCGAGTTGCTCGAGCGCGAGGCGCTTCTCGCGCACCACGTCGTGGCCGAGCACCTTCACGCGCCCACTCGTCGGTTCGCGCAGGCCGCTGACGCACGCCAAGGTGGTCGATTTTCCAGCGCCGTTCGGGCCCAGAAGCCCGGTGACCTCGCCCGGGCGCGCCTCGAGCGACACGCCGTCGACCGCGAGCGTCTCGCCATAGCGCTTGGTCAGGTTTTCGATCTCGATCACGCTTGCCTCGTGCGCTCTCGTGCCGCGGCTCGCGCGAATCCTTCGCGCCGCCCAGAGGATTTCGTCTAGCCCGCGGCGGACCCGATGCGCGAGAGCGCCGTCACGATCTCGATCTCGTCGCCCGGCAGCAGCGTGCGCGGATCGATCAGCACGGCGTCGTCCTGGATGCGCGCGAAGATCGGCGGCGTCGAACGCCGCAGCGCCAGCGCGAGCGCGCTGGCCGAAAGCGAAGCGTGGCGCACACGCACGACGAAGGTCGGCAGGAACACCGTCGGCGCGCTTCCGCTCCCGGGTTGCGAGCGGCCCTCGAGCACGTCGGCGCGCAGATTCGGGAGCAGTTCGATCGAGTTGGCGAGGGTTTCGGCGCGCGGGCGCACGGCCTCGGCGCTCTGGCACAACATGCGGCGCGCCGGCAGTTCGTCGCCGCGGCCTTCGAGGTACAGCGAGAGCGTCGCTTCGAGGCCCGCGAGGGTGAGCTTGTCGAGCCGCAGCGCGCGGTAGACCGGGTTGCGGCGCAGCGCTGCGATCGTCGAGCGCTTCCCGACGAGCAGCCCCGCCTGCGGCGCTCCGAGCAGCTTGTCGCCCGAGAAGCTGACCACGTCCACGCCGCTCTCCACCGCCGCGCGCACGCGCGGCTCGTCGTTCATCACGCTCGGCAGCGCGGCGAGGCCGTCGAGGTCGAGCAGGCCCGATCCGAGGTCGAAGGCGGTCGGCAGCCCCCTCGCGCGACCGAGCTCCGCCAGCTCGCCGGGCGCGACCTCCTCGGTGAAGCCCTGCACGCGGTAGTTCGACGTGTGGATCTTCATCAGGAGCGCCGTGCGCGCCCCGCAGGCGTCTTCGTAGTCGCGCAGCCGCGTGCGGTTCGTCGTGCCGACTTCGCGCAGGACGACCCCCGCGCGCTCCATCACGTCCGGCACGCGGAACGAGCCGCCGATCTCGACGAGCTCGCCGCGGCTCACGACCACTTCGTCGCGCACACCGCGCTGCAGGAACGTGTTGAGCAGCAGGTACACCGCCGCCGCGTTGTTGTTGACCGCGAGCCCCGCCTCGGCGCCCGTGAGCCGGCGCAGCAAGGTCGAGAGGCGCCCGTCGCGCTCGTTGCGTTCGCCGCTGTCGCGGTCGACCTCGAGCACGCAGTAGCCGCCGACCTCGGCCATCGCGCGCGCGACCTCGGGGTGCAACGGCGCGCGGCCGAGGCCCGTGTGGAGCACGACGCCGGTGGCGTTGATGGCGCGCACGATCCCGGCGCGCAGCTCGAGCTCGACGCGCTCGCGCACGGCGCGCGCCAGGCCTCCGCCCGCGAGCCGCGTCTCGAGTCTCGCTGCGTCGAGCGCGCCCGACTTCACCTCGCCGCGCCAGCGCTCGATCACCTCGCGCACGAGCTCGACGAGCACCGTGCGCGGAGTCAGGGAAGCGAGCTGCGCCACGGCGGGATCGTGGAGCGCTTCCTCCACCGACGGGAGCAGGCGGAACGCCTGGAAGGGGTTCGTGGTGCCCATTCGAGGAGTGTACGCGCGGCCCTAGCCGCCGCATCCGGCGGGGCGCTGGAGAAAACCCGCCTCGCGGCGCGCCGCGGGACTGCGCGGTCCGCGGGAACGGCGGACGAGCCGAACGAGCGACCCGGATGCGCGCGAGAGAACGCAGCGGGCCGTGAACCGGCGCGTCCGTATACTCGCCCGCGAGATGGGGACGAGTTGGCGACTGAGGAGCTTGGACGCGGCGGCGGTGCGTGAGGTCACGCGCCGCAACAACGTGACCGAAGTGGTGGCGCGCTTCCTCGTCGCGCGCGGGCACGCGGCCGGCGATGCGACGGCGCGGCACCTCGACGCCAGCCTGCACGCCCTGCACGACCCGGCCAGCTTGCCCGGCATGGACGCCGCGGCGGAGCGCATCGGTCGCGCCGTCGAGCGCGGCGAGACGATCCTCGTGCACGGCGACTACGACGTCGACGGCGTGACCGGCACGGTGCTCCTGATGCGGCTCTTCGCGCTCATCGGCGCGCGCGCGGTCTGGCACATCCCCCACCGGCTCAACGACGGCTATTCGTTCGGGACGCACTCGGTCGAGAAGGCGCGCGAATGCGGTGCGAAGCTCGTCGTGAGCGTCGACAACGGCACGTCGGCGCGCGAGACCATCGCCGCGCTGCTCGCCGGCGGCGTCGACACGATCGTCACCGACCACCACGAGCCGCCGCGCGGCGAGCTCCCGCCCGCGGTTGCGATCGTCAACCCCAAGCTGCCCGACTCCGCCTACCCGTTCCGCGAGCTGTGCGGGGCGGGAGTGGCCTTCAAGCTCGCGTGGGGCGTCGCGCAACGCATCAGCGGCGCGCGGAAGGTGCGCGAGGACCTGCGCTCGTTCCTCGCCGACGCGATGAGCTACGTCGCGATCGCCACGGTGTGCGACGTCGTGCCGCTCGTCGACGAGAACCGCGTGCTGGCGCGGCGCGGACTGCTCGCGCTCGAGGCGACGAAGAACGTCGGGCTGCGCGCGCTGCTCGAGGCGAGCGGGCTCGGCGCCGAACGGCTCGTCGCCGAGGACGTCGGCTTCAAGCTCGGGCCGCGCCTCAACGCCGCGGGCCGGCTGGCGAGCGCGGCGCTGGCGGTCGAAATGCTGCTGTCGAACGACGCCGAGCAAGCGCGCGCGCTGGCGGGCGAGCTCGACACGCTCAACGACGAGCGCAGGCGCATCGAGGCCGAGATCACGGCGCAGGCGCTCGAGCAAGCGCGCCAGTACGAGGACCCCGCGCGCCATCCGGTGCTCGTGCTCGCCGGCGCCGACTGGCATCCCGGCGTGGTCGGCATCGTCGCGTCGCGGATCGTGTCGCGCTACCGCCGGCCGGCGCTCGTCATCGGCGTCGAAGGCCAGCGTGGCCGCGGAAGCGCGCGCTCGGTCGACGGCTTCGACGTGCTCGAGGCGATGCACGGCGCGAGCGCGATGTTCGAGCGTTACGGCGGCCACGCGCAGGCCGCGGGCTGCGAGATCGAGCTCTCGAAGCTCGACGCGATGCGCGAGGCCGTGTGCGCGCGCGCGCGGGAGATGCTCGAGCAGCGCACCGCGGCCGCGCACGCGCTGTGGATCGACGCGCAGCTGCCGCTCGCCCACGTGGGCCCCGAGTTGATGGGCCAGATCGACCGGCTCGAGCCCTTCGGCGCGCAGAACGAGAAGCCCGTGCTGTGCTCGCTCGACGTGCGCCTCGCCGAGCCCGCGCGGCTGCTCGGCGCCGACCGCACGCACTTGATGCTGCGCGTGCGCCACGGCGAGCGCGTGCTCAAGGCCATGGCCTTCGGCATGGGCGCGCGCTCCGGCGAACTGGCGCTCGGCGCGCCGCTGCACGTGGTCTACACGCCGCGCTGGAACACCTTCCGCGGCGAGCGCAACCTCGAGCTCGTGCTGCACGACTTCGCCGTGGGCGCACCTCCGGCGCTCGCTTAGTCGGACGGCCCGCGCAGCGTCTCACCGGGCCCGAGCAGCGGCGCGAGCTGCGCGCGCAAGGCCGCGAGCCAGCGCTCGCGCCGCGTCTTCGAGAGCTTCTCGAACAACCGGCCGCCCGCGAACTGCGTGAACGCGATCGACGGCCGCCGCGCGCGGACCAGGCCGCGCTCGCGGAGGATCGCTTGCTCGGTTCCGAGGTTCGTGATCTGCAGCGCGGCGCAGTCGTCGCCGTCGCGAGTTTGGAGCAGCAAGTTGTCGAGTGTGGTGCGCGGCAGCCACGCGCCACAACGCAGCACCGCCTCGAGCGCCAGCGACAGCGATTCGAGGCCGCGCGCGCGCGCCGCCGGGTCGCGCTCGCTCTCGAGCCACTTTCGAAGCGCGGTGAAGCCTTCGAGCTCACGCGTGAGCAGCACCGACTCGCTCGACGCGACCGCGCTCGGCCGTTCGACGAGCGCCGCGAGCTGCGGAGTGGTCACGCCGCTCGCCTGCAGGTGGCAGATCAGATTCCAGTGCCGCGCCGCGACGCTCGAGCTCCGCGGGTGCGTGACGCGCGCGCGCAGCGCCGCCACCGCGCCGCTGTAGCGGTGCAGGAACAGGTATCCGGTGCCGGCGCCGCGCGGCCTCTCGTGCTGGCGGCCGTTGCGATCGGGCGTGCCCGGCAAGGGAACGCGCAGCGCGGAACCGACGCGCTCGATGCGCGCGGCGGTCTCGATTCGCGGCGGATCTTCGAGCAACTCCTCCGCGTCGCGCGCGCCCAGGGCCGCGAGGTCGGGCACGTCGGGCGCGAGGCGCAGGCTGGCTTGCGTGGTCTGCACGGTTCGACAGAGCTTAGCGCGGCGTGGACGTCGCGCGGGCCATCTCGCAAGATGCGCCGCCGGCCCCGCATCTCGCGCGACGCCTCGGGCCATCCACGACCATGCCGCGTCTCTTCTTGCTCGACGGAACCGCGCTCGCCTACCGCTCGCACTTCGCGCTGCAGAGCTCGCGCCTCACCACGCCGCAGGGAGAGCCGTGCGGCGCGACCTACGGCTTCGCGCTCACGCTGCGGCGCATCCTCGAACAGGAAAAGCCCGAACGCATCGCCGTCGCCTTCGACCCGCCGGGCCCGACCTTTCGGCACAAGAAGTTCGGCGCCTACAAAGCGACGCGCGAGAAGATCCCCGAGGAACTCGTGGCGCAGCTCGACTGGCTGCGCGACCTCGTGCGAGCGCACGGCATTCCGATCTTCGAGGTCAAGGGCTTCGAAGCCGACGACGTGATCGGGACGCTGTCGAGCCAGGCCAGCGCGAAGGGCTGGGAAGTTCTGATCGTGTCGGGCGACAAAGACATGATGCAGCTCGTCGACGAGCGCGTGTCGCTCTACAACGTCTTCAAGAAGGGCGTCGACGTCGAGCTGCAGAGCTTCGACGCGGTGAAGGAGAAATTCGGCGTGGCGCCGGAGCACGTGATCGACGTGCTCGCGGTGATGGGCGACGCGTCGGACAACGTCCCGGGAGTCAAGGGCATCGGCGAGAAGGGCGCGATCAAGCTGATCGGCGAATTCGGGTCCGTGCAGGGCGTGCTCGCGAACCTGGACAAGGTCAAGGGCAAGGCGCGCGAGTACATCGAGCGCGACCGCGAGCAGATGCTGCTGTCGCTGGAGCTCGTGACGATCGACCGCAGCGTGCCGCTCGATCCGGGTCTCGACGAACTGCCGCCCTACGAGCCGAAGAACCAGGAGGTCGCAGGCTTCTTTCGCAAGTTCGGCTTCCTGAGCCTGCTCAAGAAGGTCGAGTCCGGCGTGCAGAAGGACGTCGAGCGCGACTACCGCACGGTGCGGACGCTCGCCGAGCTCGACGAGATGGTCCGCGACCTGCGCGCGGGCGGCGCGTTCGCGCTCGACAGCGAGACCACGAGCCTGTTTCCGCTCGAGGCGCGCCTCGTGGGCTTGTCGTTTTCGAACCTCGCGGGCCGCGCGTGGTACGTGCCGTTCAACGCCGATCCGCCGCTCGTCGAGGGCGGTCCGAAGGCGCTGCTCGAGCACCTCGCGCCGCTGCTCACCGCGCCGGGGCTCACGCGCTCGGGCCAGAACCACAAGTACGACGCGCTCGTTCTGCGCGCGAACGGCCTGCGCATGCCCCCCATCGAGTTCGACACGATGGTCGCGTCGTTCACCGTGCACGGCGCCGCGCGGCGCCACAACCTCGACGACCTCGCGCTCACGTACTTCGGGCTCAAGAAGATCCCGACGACGGACCTGATCGGACGCGGCGCGAAGCAGATCACGATGGCCGAGGTCCCCGTGGAGAAGGTCTCGGAGTACGCGTGCGAGGACGCGGACGTGACCTGGCGGCTGTACGAAGCGCTGAAGAAGGAGCTGGAGGATACGGGCAACGGGAAGCTGTTCTACGAGCTCGAGATGCCGCTCGCGCACGTGCTCGCCAACATGGAGGAGCGCGGGATCCGCATCGACGTGCCGCTGATCGAAGAGCTCGGCCGCGAACTCGAAGCCGACATCGAACGCCACAAAACGGAGTTCACGCGCCTCGCGGGCGAAGACGTGAACATGAACAGCCCGAAGGCGCTGGGCGAGCTGTTCTTCGAGAAGCTGCGCATCCAGGACGCGGCGGGCGTGAAGAGGGTCAAGCGCACGCAGACCGGCTATTCGACGGACTACGAGACGTTGTCGGACAGCTACGGCGAAGTGCCGATCGTGCGCGAGCTGCTCGAGCACCGCGAGGTGCAGAAGCTCAAGAGCACCTACGTCGACGCGCTGCCGCGCTACGTGAACGAGCGCACCGGCCGCGTGCACTGCTCCTTCAGCCAAGTGGCGGCGGCGACGGGGCGGCTCGCGTCCAGCGAACCCAATCTGCAGAACATTCCGATCCGCACCGAGCGCGGCCGCAAGTTGCGCGGCGCCTTCGTCGCGCGCGAGAAGGACGAGCACGGCGAATGGGTGCTGCTCGCGGCCGACTACAGCCAGGTCGAGCTGCGCATCATGGCGCACCTCGCGAACGACGAGCGCATGCGCGCGGCCTTCGCGCGCGGCGCCGACATCCACGCCTCGACCGCGAGCGTGATCTTCGACGTCGCCGAAGGGCTCGTCACGCGCGACATGCGCAGCCGCGCAAAGGCCGTGAACTTCGGGCTGCTCTACGGCATGGGACCGGCGCGGCTCGCGCGCGAAACCGGGCTCACCGTCGTCGAAGCCAGGCGCTTCATCGAACGCTACTTCGAGTCCTTCCCGCGCGTGCGCGGCTGGCGCGAGCAGACGCTCGCCGCGGCGCACCAGAGCGGCTACGTCACGACGATCCTCGGTCGGCGGCGCACGATCCAGGACATCAACGCCGACGAGCCGCGCCTGCGCGCCTTCGCCGAGAACGCGGCCGTGAACACGCCGGTGCAGGGCTCGGCCGCGGACATCATCAAGAAGGCGATGATCGACCTCGAGCGGCGGCTCGAGGGTTCGAAGCTCGCGGGCCGTATGCTGCTGCAGGTGCACGACGAGCTCGTGCTCGAAGTTCCGCTCGCCCAACTCGACGAGACGCGCGAGATGGTGCGCGACTGCATGGAGAACGCCGTCAGCCTGAGCGTGCCGCTGAAGGTCGATTTCGGACACGGACGCTCGTGGCTGGAGGCGCATTGAGTTCGTCCCCCGCGACGAGCGCCAGCCCCTCGCGATGAAGCGCAGCCTTCGCATCCTCGCCGCCGTCGTCGTCCTCGCTCTCGCGTGGTGGATGTGGAGGACTCGGAAGCCGGACGTCGCGACCGATGCTGCCCCCGCCCCTGCGACGGTGGTGCACGCGGACGAGCCCGTGGCGGCGTCCACCTCGCCGGCTTCGTCGCAGCCCGCCTCCGACGCACGAGACGCGCACGAACCTGCGAGCCCGGCGCCCGAGCTTCCGAGCGAGCCCGCGCCCGCGGCGCGCGACACGTTCCGAGTCCGCGGCGCGGTGGTTCGCGCCCTCGACGGCGCCGGCGCGCCCGGCATGCTCGTCCACGTGAGCGCGCGGACCGGCGCCGACGGCGCGGCGAAGTCGAGCGCGAGCGACGCGCTCGGCGCCTTCGAGCTCGAGCTCGACAGCGAGCACTGGCAGCTCGGCAGCCTCGCCTACGCGCTCGCGATCGAAGGGAGCACCGGTCGACGCCGCTTCGAGGGCCTGGTGCGGCTGGAGCAGGACTTCGTGATCGAGCTCGACGATCTGACGCGGCTCCACGGCGTCGTGATCGCTCCCGAGTGGACGCGAGCGCTGCCGATTTCGATCGCCGCGTTCGCTCCGCCGCTTCGCGGAAGCGAGGTTCCTCGCTGGATCGCGAACGCGAGCGTCGAACCGAACGGCGAGTTCGAGATGTTCGCGCGCGTGCCGCCGCTCATGGACGTCGCGCGGCTCGAGATCGCCGTCGGGCAGCTCTCGACGCTCACTTACGACGTTGCGATCGACGAGCTCGCCTCCGACGTCGGCGCGGAGTTCCTGCTCGAGCTCGGCGCGCTGCGCGTGCGCGTCTTCGACTCGATGGGCGCGCCGCGAGCGGGCGCCGAGGTGCGCGTGACGTCGCTCGCCGATGGACCGCACGCGACGGCGGCGCTGGCGAAGACCGATTCGCTCGGCCTCGCGGCGTTCACGCGGCCGCTCGGCGAGCTCGAGCTGTGCGTGGGCGCCGACGGCCACCGTTCGGTCGTCGAGGTGCTGAACTTCGAGGGCGGCGAGCTCGACCATGACGTCCAGCTCGAGCCGCTCTCCGCCGAGGACGAGCTCTTCGGCGTCGTGTTGCTCGACACGAACGAACCCGTCGCCGACGCCTTCGTCGCGGCCGGGCCGATCACGATCGTCGACGACGTGGGCACGCCCGGCATCCGCGGCGCGCGCACCGACGAGCGCGGCGAGTTCCGCTTCGCCGTCGCGAGCACGGCGCCGCTCGAGCTCACCGCCTTTCACCGCGACTGGGGCATCACCGAGCCGCAGAGCGTCGTCGCCGACGGTCGCCGGCTCGTCGTGTGGCTGCCGCGCACGGGCAAGCTGCGCGTCGAGGTGCTCACCGATGCGGTGCCCGGCCCGTTCCGCACCGGCCGCGCGGAGTACGTGCTGCGCCACCGTGAGAGCGGAGCGATCGAGAGCGGCGAGTCGGCGAGCCTGCCGCTCGAGCTCAGCGAGCTCGTCGGCGGCGAGTACGACGTGTTCGTGCTGTTCGAAGGACTCGGCGCCGTCGCGGAGGGTTTCGCGCGCGTCGAGCCGGGCCGCACTTCGTCGACCGTGCTCGCGGCGCGCGAGGCGAACTGGATCGACGGCCGCGTGACCGACTCCACCGGCGAAGGCGTGTGGGGCGTGCTCGTGAGAGCGGAGGGCCGCTGGCCCGTGGACGTGGCGGCGCGGCTTTGCACCGCCGCCACCGCCTTCGACGGCCGCTTTCGCGTGCTCTCAGCCGACCGCGCCGCGGAACTCGTCGTCTACGACGCCACCGCGGAGTGGGCGCGCGCGACCGCCCAGGCGGGCGAGTTCAGCGCGATCGAGCTCCGCTGAACCAGCGCGACGTACCGAGCCAGAGCAAATTCGCCCCGCTGATTCAGCGCGCGGGGTGGCGCGGCGCCGTCGAACGGCCTCCGCTGAATTAGCGGGGCGAATTTGCTCTGGCACCGTATATGTCACACGCCCAGGGACTTCGAAAGCGCGTCGAGCTTCTCGCGCAGCGCGCGCAACTCGTTCTCGAGCGTCAACACGCGCGCTTCCAGATCCGCGCGCGGCGCCGCGGCGGGTTTGGACGCCACCGGCCCCGCGACGTCGAGTGGGTGCGCATCCGCGCAGAGGAGCTGCACGTACCGCTCGGCGCGCTCGCCCGGCAGCGGATCGATGCGCTTCGCATACCCCTTCTCCATCAGCCGCGCGAGCTTCTCGGTCAGCTTCTCGAGCGTCGGCAGGCTCACCATGCGGTCGGCGCGCGTGCGCAACTCGCCCGGCTGCTGCGGCCCGCGCATCAGAAGCTCCGCGAGCACCGCGAGCGCGCCGTCGTCGAGCCCGAGCGACTCGTGTCCGTTGTGGCGGTACTTCTCGACGCGCTGCCCCGACTCCTGCACGCGGCCGGCGAGGTGCTTCATCACCAGGCCCTGCATCGCGACGTGCACCTCGGCCATCGAGTAATCGGTCACCGGCCAGCGGTTGTTCTTCTGGTTCGCGCCGAGCGTCGCCGAGTTGAGCGTCAGCGGATACTGGTCGGGCACCGTGAAGCCCTTCTCGATGAGAACCCCGAGCAAACGCGCCTCGTGACCGTTGAGCGTGGGAGCAGCCATGGCGCGCATGCTACGCGCTCCGCGGCTCCGCGCTACTCCGCGGCTTCGGCGCCGCGGCCCACGAGCACGACCACGATCTCGTCCGCGGCGGCAGCAGGCGGCTCGGCGCGCTTGGCGACGACGCGCAGCCGCTTCGAGGGATGGGCGAGGTCGGCGTAGGCCTGCAGGCTGTACTCGCGCAGCATCATCGGGCGGCGCGTGGCGACTCCGTGGCGCGTCGCGCTTTGCTGCGGCGGAGCGGCGTCGAGCTCGTGCACGGAACCGGTCGCCGCAGTCTCGACGAGCGCGTCGAAACGCGCGACGAGTTCGCGCGCGGCGTCGCTCGAGGCGCGGATCTCGAGCCAGCGCTGCTGGCCGGCGCTCGTCCAACCTTGCAGCAGCGCGAGCACCGCGAGGGCCGCGAGCGCGAGGAAGCGGCGCCGCAACACGCGATGCCGCCAGGCGCACGCCGCGGCCGCGAGCAAGGCGACCGGCGCGGCGAAGGGCGCGGCGTACCAGGCGCGGAAGACGCCCGACACGGCCGTGAGAGCGGCGAGGGCCGCGAGCCACACTCCGAGCCACGCCGCGAGCCGGCGCGGCTCGATCTCGGCGAGCCCGGAGTCGTACTCGAGCGTCGGCGTGGACTCGGGCGCGAGCTCACCCGCGCGGGAGCGTGAGAGCGTCCACGCGAGCACGAAGAGCGCCGCGGCGCCGAACGCGAGCGCGGCGCCGGGGCTGGCCCACTCGCTCGGCGGCGCGGGTGCGAGAACGAGCTCGGCGTAACGCGCGGCCGCGCGGAAGAAGCCGCTCGCGGCCCCCGCGATCGAGGCTCGCGATCCGCCGCCGAGGCCGCCGAGAAGCGCGGTGCGAAGCGTCAAGTAGAACGCGATGGCGACGAG
>CALFYL010000244.1 GCA_937952135.1 uncultured Planctomycetia bacterium | reverse complement strand
GATTGCGCTGCACGGCGTGCAGCACGAGCTGGTGCTCGCGGTCGCCGAGGTGGTCCGCGATGGGCCGCGTGCCGGCGACGTCGGATTGGCGCAGGCTGCGGTCCACGTGCTCGGACGCCAGCACCCCGTCGAGCGAGAGTTTCGCCGCCTGGGTGAGCACGGCGAACAACTGGCGCACGTTGCCGGGGAAGCTGTGGCTGGCGACGCGGTCGAGCACGCGCGGCGCGAGCCGCAGTCCGCGTCCGTGCTCCACCGCGTACTCGTCGATGAAGCGCTCCACGAGGCCCGGAAGGTCGTCCGTGCGCTGGCGCAGCGGCGGCACGCGGATGTTCACGAGCGATTGCAGCACCGACAGCCCGGGCGACAGCGATCCGTTCGCCAGCGCGTCGGCCGGCGCTTCGTTCGTCGACACGACCAGCCGGCCGTTGATCGCGCGCGGTTCGGACGCTCCCGGCGGCGTGTAGCTGCGCGTTTCGAGCGCGCTTCCGATCCGATCCTGTTGCTCGCGATCGAGCGCCTCGACGCCGAACAGATGCAGCGTGCCCTGGTCGATGCGCTCGAACCAGCCGCGCCGCCAGCGGCCCGACGGGGTGCGCACGCCCCACAGCTCGTCGATCACGCCGCCGTCGCTCGCGGCGCGCATGTCGACGATGTGGAACGGCTGCCCGCGGCGCGCGCCCGAATAATGCAGCGCGCGCGCGATGAAGCGCCGCCCCGAACCTTCCTCGCCGTGGAGCACCACGGGGTCGAGGCTGTCGCGCACGCGGTGCAGCGCCGTGACGACCGACGCCATGCGCGGCGACTGCGCGACGACGTTGTGCAACTCGTGGCGCGAACGCAACTCGCTCTGCAGCGAGTGCAGCTCCGATTCCAGGCGCCGTCGCTGCAGGATCGAGCGCACTCGCGCGACGACCTCCTTCGGACGCAGCGGCTTGATCAGGTAGTCCGCGGCCCCTGCGCTCATCGCTTCGATGGCGCCGTCGACGCTCGCGAAACCGGTCATCAGCACGACGTCGACTCCCGGGTGCAGGCGTCGAACCTCGTGCAGCATCTCCATGCCGTCCATGTCGGGCATGCGGATGTCGGAGAGCACGATGGCGACCGGCTCGGCCGACATGAGCGCCAGTGCGCTGCGCGCGTCGCCGGCTTGCGACACGCTGAAACCTTCCGCTTGGAGGATGTCGACGAGGGTTTCGAGGACCACTCGCTCATCGTCAACGATCAGAATGCGTTCCACGGATGTGAGCTCGGGGGCGATCGCGTCCGGGCCGTTCGACGTCCTCGTGCGAACTGCGGCGCCGGGCGCGATGGGGAAGGAAGGGCCGGCGACTCGAGAACCGCGCTCGCTGGCTGGATTCGCCGCGCCGACAGGGGCGCGAACCCAACCTCCGAGCCTCCCCGCGGTCCACGGGGACCGAGGCGACGACCGATCCCAATTTGTAGACGTTTTGGAGGGGGCCCCGCAAGCGAGCCCGCGCCTCTCCGCCGCGCCGTGCGAGCTCAGGCGCGGCGATCGGCCCACCGGCGGGGCGATTCGGCTGCAAAATCGTCCCCGGGCCGGCCCTACGCGGGCCTGAAACGCAAAAACGACCGCTTCGTCGCGCCGGGAGCGCCGGAGCCGCCCGGCCGCCCGTTTGACGAAACGGTCACCCGCCGGAGGCCTCGGCGCGGCGCCCCAGGGCGATGACGGACTTTGCATCGCTGGAAAGCTCGACGAGCGCGCGCTCCCAGGTCAGCCACGACGCGGCGATCTCCTCGTCGTCGTCCATCGCGCGTCGCTGCGCTCCGACGGGTTCGAGATCGCGCGCCCAGAAGATCTCGATCTCCTCCGAACAGAAACCGGGCGCGGGGAAGAAGCAGCCGAGGCTGGTCCAGCTTTTCGCGCGCAGCCCCGCCTCTTCCTCGAGCTCGCGCTGCGCGGCGAGCAGGCGATCTTCGCCGCGCTCGACACGACCTGCGGGAAGCTCGACGAGCCAGCGGCCGATCGCGTGGCGGTACTGCCGCACGACGGCGACGCGGCGCTCGCGATCTTCCGCGAGGATCACGACCGCGCCGGGGTGGTCGACGAGCAGCAGGTCCTGGCGCAGGCCGGAGGGCAACTCGACGCTTTCGCGCAGCACCTCGAACACGGGGCCGCTCGCGATCGGAGTCGACGCGAGCACGCGAACGTCGGGGTGGCGGGGGAGCGTCATGGTGCGCGGCGTGCCCGCTCGAGTTCGCATTCGAACTCGCTCGCGAACTCGCGGTCGTGGTCCATCGAAGGGCGTGGAACCGGCGGCGCATCCTCGCGCGCGCGCCGCCGGTCGAGAGAGGTTCAGGACTCGTCCGGTTCGCGCCGGGTGCGGCGCCGCGGCTCGGCCTCGCTCTGCAGCATGCGGTCGAGGCCGGCGAGGAACGCGATGGTCGAATTCGCGGCGTCGTCGCGCCCGTGTTGCAGGGCCAGTTGTGCGAAATCCCGCAGGCGTTTGGCCAGTTTCTCGGCGGCGTGCAACACCGGAGTGTCGGTGCGTTGCTGCGCAACGAGCTTGCGTTGCAGGTCGGCGATCTTGGATTCGAGGTCGGCGATGCGCTCTTGGTCGGAGCGTCGCAGGAGGGTGCGCTTGGGCGTCATGAGTGAAAGGAAGGGGCGTTGAATCGTCGTCCGGCCACGAGCTCGCCGCGGGCGTGAACTTCGCTGGAACGCGCCGCGTCGGCGGCGTCGTTCGAGTCGGGCGCCACGCGCCGCGACGGGAGAGAGTGTGGAAGCGGCGGGACGGGCGATCGGGAGAGAGAGTCGGAACTGTCTCGGCTGGGGAGTAACGAGAAGCGTTTCGCGAGGAACTTGGGCCGTTCGCGGAATGCTGCGGTTCGGGTACCCGGAGCTCTGGACTCTTCCGTCGAACTCGAAACTCGTGGCGCTGGCCGTGGCGCGGTGACGCGCGAATCGCCGGCGCGAAGGTCGCGGACGAATCCAGTTGGACTCGCGACGCACTCGCGCGCTTTCAGTGGGACTCGTTAGCGGCGCGGCGCCGCTTCGTTCCCCTCGCTCGACTCGCTGCCCCGGGCACGGACGCGCCGGCGCCCGCGTTCGACGGATGGCCAGACTGTTCGCGCTCGAGCGGACCTGCCTGCCCCCGAGTCGCCGGCGGCGTCGCGGGTCCGCGCGTGCTGCCGTGCGTTCGCTGAGGCGTTGACCGCAGCATCCCGTCCGGCAGAACGAGATCGAGACGGTAGCAGGCCCGCGAGCGGGCAACAATCGGCCGGAGGAGGTCGGGGCGGGCGCAGCGGACCGGTTCGCGAGCGCCTGGCGCTCCGGAACGCTCACGGTTTGCCGCGCGCGTCCCGCACGAGTATCTTGCTCGCCCTCCGCGGCGCGTACCGCGCCGCTGCACGGCCCGCGCCGGCGTCGGTGGGTTCCGTCGGCGAGGCCTTCGGGAGGACTCGAACGAACTCGGCGAGAGTTCCGAGCGGGTTCCCCCAAGGGCGTCTCGGTGGGTGCTCGGTGCGTTCTCGCCGGGTTCACGAGCGCTTCGCGACGGCTGCACGCGGGCGGCTCGCCGGCTCCTGGGCGGCGTTCCTTGCGCGCCACACGGCTGCGCGGACGGCCCGCGAACGAACTCTGTCCACTCCCTCTCGACCGCGAAGTCCCGCCCCGTGCACGAAGACGTCGAACGCATCCTTTTCACCGAAGCGCAGATCCAGGCCGGCATCGACCGCGTGGCGCGCGAAGTGACGGCGGTCTACCGCGGCCGCGCCTTCACGGTCGTGTCGGTGCTCAAGGGCAGCTGCGTCTTCGCCTCCGACCTGATCCGCCGCATCCCCATCCCCCTCGAACTCGCCTTCGTCAGCGCGTCGAGCTACGGCTCGGGTGTCGAATCGGGCGCGCTGCAGCTCAACTTCCTGCCGGCCGAGAGCGAGATCGAGGACCGCGAGCTGCTCCTCGTCGACGACATCCTCGACACCGGCCGCACGCTGTCGCGGCTGGTCGAGGAGCTCGGCCGTCGCGGCGCGCGCTCCGTGCGCACCTGCGTGTTCCTGGACAAGCCCGCGCGCCGCGCGACGCCGCTGGCCGCGGACTTCCGCGCCTTCGAGGTCGACGACCTGTTCGTGGTCGGGTACGGACTCGACTTCGCCGGCCATTACCGCAACCTGCCCTACGTCGGCGCGCTCAAGCGCGAGTGCTACGAACGCTCGCCGGCCAAGAGCTGATTCCAGCGAGCGCCGCTCGTACGCGCGCGCCGTCGGGCGCGCGCCGCGAGTCGCCGCGGAGTCGCTCGGCCGCGCGCCGCTCCCTCTGAAAACGTGAACCAAAACTTCTGCGTCCAAGCCGACGACATCGGCGTCGAGCTCGACGAGTTCCTGTGCCGCGTGTACCCGCTGCTGCGCAAGCGAGACTTGCGCGCGCTGGTGCGCGACGGCTCGGTGACCGTCAACGGCATGCCCTCGTCTCCCTCGCAGCGTCTGCGCGCGGATGACGTGGTGCTGTGCGACTTCGACGAGGAGGACCTCGCCGAGACCCCCGCGCCCGTCGCGCCGAGCGAACCGCCGAAGCTGCTGTACGAGGACGCGCACGTGCTCGTGATCGACAAGCCCGCGGACCTGCTGGTCGAGCCCGACCGCTGGGAGGAGCAGCGCCCGAACCTGCTCGGCGGCCTGCACGAGTTCTCTCGCCTGCGCGGCGAACGCGGCGAAGCGGAGTTTCGGCCGCGGCTCGTGCACCGCCTCGACAAGGACACCAGCGGCTGCATCGTGGTGGCGAAGACCGTCGACGCCGAGCGCGTGCTCGGCCAGGCCTTCGAAACCGGCGGCGTGCGCAAGCGCTACCTGGCGCTCGTCGAAGGCGAGCACCCGATGGGCGCGGACGAGAGCGAAACGCTCGACCTGCCGATCGGGCCCGACCTGCGCCGCAGCGGCCACATGTGCGTGCGGCGCGACGGCAAGCCCGCGCAGACCGTCGTGCGCGTGCGCGAGCGCTTCCGCGGCTTCACGCTGCTCGAGTGCGAGCCGCTCACCGGGCGCACGCACCAGATCCGCGTGCACCTCGCCGCGCAGGGCTTCCCGCTCGTCGTCGATTCGCTCTACGGCCGGCGCAAGGCGCTGCTGCTCTCGGAGATCAAGTCGAGCTACCGCCGCAAGCCCGGCTCGGCCGAGACGCCGCTCATCGCGCGCCTCACGCTGCACGCCGAACACCTCGAATTCCCGCGCGTCACCGCCGAAGCGGCCCAGCCCGACGCGGCCCCCCAGTGGATCCAGGCGCACTCGCCCGCGCCCAAGGATCTCGAACGCACGCTCAAGCAACTGGCCAAGTGGAGGCCTGCGCGCCGATGAAGGTCAAACAACGTTCCGACGATTTCCGTGTGCGCGAGCTGCTCTCGCCCGATGTTCTGGCGCCGCGCGGCGAGTTCCGCGTGTACCGCGTGATCAAGAGCAAGCACACCTCCTTCGAGGCCGCGCGCGTGCTCGCGAGCGAGGCCGGCGCGAACGCCGGCGACGTTTCGATGTGCGGGCTCAAGGACCGCCAGGGCGTCACGCTGCAGCACATGGCCGTGCGCCACGGGCCCGAGGTGAGCATTCGCTCGTCCGACCTGCGCATCGAGACCGCCGGCTTCACGTCCGAGCCGCTCGATTCGAAGGCCAGCGAAGGCAACGCGTTCGAGATCGTGCTCCGCGGCCTCACGAAGGACGACGTCGAGACGCTGCGTGGCAACTCGCACGCGCTGCGCGACCGCGGGCTGATCAACTACTTCGACGACCAGCGCTTCGGCAACCTGCGCCACGGCCAGGGCTGGATCGCGCTGCAGTTGATGCGCGGCGAGCACGAGGAGGCCTTGAAGGCGCTGCTCACGTCGCGTTCGCCGCACGACGACCGCAAGGCGATGGCCTTCAAGCGCGCGCTCACGTCCTATTGGGGCGATTGGAACTCGTGCCGCGACATCGCGGGCAAGTTCGGCGAGCACCACTCGCTGTTCGAGCACCTCAAGCACTCGCCGCAGGATTTCGCGGGCGCCTTCTACCACCTCGCGTCGCGGCTGCGCCTGATCCACCTCTACGCCTACCAATCGCACCTGTGGAACCGCGCCGTCGCGGATTTCGTGCGCGCGCGCGTCGAGCCGAGCAAGCGCGTCGTCCTGACGAGCGAGGAAGGTCCGCTGGTGTATCCCGAGAGCGACATCGACCTGGGACTCGACGAAGCGGCGACCTTCCGCTTGCCCGGACCCAAGCTCGGCGACGTGAAGGACCGCGAGCACTTCGAGCTGATCGCCGACGCCCTGGCGCACGACCAGCTCGTGCCGGCGCAGTTCGTGATCGAAGGCGTGAGCGGATTCGCGATCAAGGGCGAGGACCGGCCGCTGTTCGTCGTGCCCCGTCACCTTCGCTTGCGGCCCGCGCGCGCCGATGTGTTGAACCGCGGAGCGATGCAGGTCGAGGTGCGCTTCGAGTTGCCGCGCGGCGCCTACGCGACGCTCGTCGTGCGCCGCCTGCTCGAGACCAGCGCGAAGCGTTCGAAGGCTTCGGCGCCGCGCGAGCTCTCCCGCGCCCCGCAGCCGCCGCGTCGACCCGACCCCGACGCGGATTTGCTCGCGAATGTCCGGCCGAAGTCCGGCGCGGTGGCGCCCAAGCGCGGCCGCGGCCGACCCGGCCGGGACGACCGTGCTCCGCGCGGCCCGCGCAACTTCGACGGTCCGCGCAGGTTCGACGGCCCGCGCAAGTTCGACGGCCCGCCGCGCCGCGAGCGCGACGGCGGAGCGGGCGAGCGTCGGCCGCCGAGCCGCGACTTCGACCGCGGCCCGGCGGAGCGCGGCGCTCCGCGCGAACGTTCGAACGACGGTCCGCGGCGCGACTACGCTCCGCGCTCGTACGGTTCGCGCGATTCGGGCCCGCGCGACTTCAGGCCGCGCGAGCGCCCGGCGCCGCGGGACGACCGTGCTCCGCGCGACGATCGCGCGCCGCGTCCGAGCGGCGGTCCCAAGCCGCTCGCGAACTGGACGCCCAAACCCAAGTCGGATCGCGGCGCGCGCAAGCCGCGTTCGCAGGACGAGTGAGCCCAAGGAGCGCTTCGAGCGATGGCAGAAAACGAGCAGAGCGGACCGACCCCCGAGTTGACCTTGGGCGTGATCGGCGGATCGGGCCTGTACGAGATCGACGGTCTGCGCGACGTGCGCGAGGTCGAACTCGCCACGCCCTTCGGCGCGCCGAGCGACGCTTACGTCACCGGCGTTCTCGACGGAGTGCGCATGGTGTTCCTGCCGCGCCACGGCCGCGGGCACCGCATCAATCCGAGCGAGATCAACTTCCGCGCGAACATCTGGGGCCTCAAGAAGCTGGGCGTCACCCGCGTCCTCTCGCTCTCGGCCGTCGGTTCGATGCGCGAGGACGTGCACCCCGGCGACTTCGTAGTCATCGACCAGTTCATCGACCGCACGCGCCACCGCCACGACACCTTCTTCGAGGACGGCGTGGTCGCGCACGTGATGTTCGCCGATCCCGTGTGCCCCGCCATGCGCGCGGTCGCGCTGGACTCCGCGCGCTCCCTCGGGCTGAAGGTCCACGATGGCGGCACGTACCTCAACATGGAGGGCCCGCAGTTCTCCACGCGCGCCGAGTCGAAGCTGTACCGCACGTGGGGCGTCGACGTGATCGGCATGACGAACCTGCAGGAAGCGAAGCTCGCGCGCGAGGCGGAGCTGTGCTACGCGACCGTCGCGATGGCCACCGACTACGACTGCTGGCACGAGGGGCACGACGACGTGACCGTCGAAGCGATCGTCGCGGTGATCCAGGCCAATGTCGGCAATGCGCGCAAGTTGGTGGCCGCGGCGGCCCCGCGCGCGCGGGCGGCGGGCGCCTGCGGTTGTGGAGCGGCGCTGCGCTTTGCGATCATGACCGCCCCCGAGAAGATCGGCGCCGCGGCGCGCGACCGGCTGGGGCTGTTGATCGACAAGTACCTGCCGCGCTAGAGCGAGCTCCCTCGCGAAGCGCCGCACTCGCAACGGAGCTTCGCCATGCCGTCACGCCCGACCCGTCGCGTTCGCGCGGCGCTGATCGCTTCGACTCTCGTGGGTGCGTGCGCGAGCCGCGAGCCGACGATCGAGGAGCGCGCGCTCGGGGCCTTGGAAGCCGCCGAGCGAGCCGGCGCCGTCGTGCTGCAGGGCGCGCACCAAGGTCCGCCCGTCGCCGTGGGTTCGACGGGGACGATGCGCTTCGCGCCGGCGCTGCACGGCGCGTTCGACACGGCGCGCGCGAAGGAGCTCGTGGCCTTCATCGACCGCTACTACCGCGCGCCGGCGAACGACGGCTACGAAGCGGTGCTCGACCGCGTCGCCGCGAGCTTGCGCGAAGCGGGCTTCGGCTCGCTCGAGGGTTTCGAGCTGAGCGTGCTCGAGACGCCGCTCGAAGCGCGCGGGCCCGACCGCGGGGCGCGCGTGCCCGCGCAAGCTTGGACGCCGCTCGCCGGGCGCGTGACGCTGATCGACACGCACGGCGCCCGCAGCGAATTGCACTCGTTCGCGAAGCCCGAAGCGCGCGACCGCGTGATGCTTCCGATCCACTGTCCTCCGTGCGACGTCGAAGGCGCGATCGCGCTCTCGCTCGACCAGCTCGACGCCGGCGAGATCCTCGTCACCGACGCGGCGCCGCTCGCGAGCCTCGTGCAGCGCGCGGAGAACATCGGCGCGGTGGCGGTCGTCTCGAGCTACCTCGAGAGCTACAACGTCGACCCCAGCGGCCGCTTCCGCCACCTCGACGCGCTGCAGTACCGCCTGCTGCCCTACGGCGCGAAGCTCCCGGTGATCATGATCTCGCCGCGCTCGCTGCAGAGCATCCAGCGCGGCCTCGAGAACGATCCGCAGTCGCGCCTGAAGCTCGAGGCGCAGGTGCGCTTCGACGAGCGGCCGCTGCGGACGCTGTGCGCGCGGATCGTCGGCGCCGACCGCCCGAACGAAGCCGTGACCACCGTCAGCCACATCCAGGAGCCCGGCGCGTGCGACAACGCGAGCGGGGTCGCCGGGCTGTGCGAGAGCGCCGTGTCGCTCGCCAAGCTCATCGGAGAGGGCGCGCTGCCGCGGCCCTCGCGCTCGCTCGTCTTCGTGTGGGGCGACGAGTTCCGCCAGAGCTCGGTGTGGCTCGACCACACGACGCTCACACCGGTCGCCGGGCTCTCGTCCGACATGACCGGCGAGTCCTTCGAGCGCACCGGAGCGATCGCGCTGCTCGAGCGCATGCCCGATCCGGGCGCCGTCGAGACGCTGCTGCCCGACTTCCACACGCCCTGGGGCAAGACCGAAGTCGATCCGGCGAAGTTCGTGCCCAACGGCCTCGCGCTGATCGGCCGCTGCTCGCTGCTCGATGTCGCGCAGATCGACGCGAACGGCGCCGCGCCGACCTGGCGCACGGCCGACCATCCCTACGAGGGCGGAAGCGACCACGACATCTTCATCAACCGCAGCCTGCCGGCCGCACTGTTCTGGCATTTCACCGATTTCGCCTACCACACGAGCCTCGACCGGCTCGAACACGTCGACGCGGATGAAATGCGGCGCACCGGTGTTGCGCTGATGTCGACCGCGCTCGCGCTCGCCGATCCGCGCCCGGCGGATCTCGATCGCTACTTGCGCTCGCTCAACGCAGAGGAGAACGTGCGCGTGGCCGCGGCCCAGGCGGCGGGCGACGAACAACTCGCCGAGAGCTGGCGGCGTTGGTGCGACGGCGCCCGCCAGTGGCTGCGCGTCGAATGTCTGCGCATCCCCGCAACCGAGCGATAGGAACCCCCGACCCGTGACCTCGTCCCCCTCGAATCCGCAGGCCTTCGACCGCCGCCATCTCTTCGGAGCGGGCGCCGCCTACGCGGCGCTCGCGTGCACGTCGACCTCCAATCGCTCGATGGCGTCCTCGGCGCAGCAAGCGGAGATCCGCAAGCCGCGCGAGGGCTATCCGGTGATGGTGGGGAGCGCGAACGCGCTGGCGGGCATGCGCCTGCACTACGAGATGCTGCTCAAGGGCGCCGATCCGCTCGACGCCGCGGTCGAGGTGGTGAAGGTGGTCGAGGCCGATCCGAAGGACACGAGCGTCGGACTCGGCGGGCTTCCCAACGAAGAGGGCGTGGTGCAGCTCGACGCCGCCGTGATGCACGGCCCGACGCACAACTCCGGCGCCGTGGCCTGCATCGAGAACATCCTGCACCCGGCCGCGGTCGCGAAGCTCGTGATGGAGCGCACGGACCACTGCCTCCTCGTCGGCGAGGGCGCGTACCGTTTCGCGCGCGCGCACGGCTTCGAGCACGTCGAGTTGCTCACCAAGGAGGCGCGCGAGATCTGGCTCGAGTGGAAGGAAGCGCGCGAGGGCGGAGACTGGCTGCCGCCGCGCAAATCCGCCGAGCGCAAGAACGCGAAGCTCGAGCAGCGCAACCGCGAGCTCGAACGCACGCTCGCGTACGTCGATGCGCTCGCGAGGCGCGGTCACGACCACGCGTGGGGCACGGTGCACTGCTCGGCGCTGTCGACGCGCGGCGAAATCGCGTGCACGACGACGACCTCGGGCCTCGCGTTCAAGCTTCCCGGCCGCGTGGGCGACTCGCCGATCCTCGGCGCCGGTCTGTACTGCGACCAGGAGGCGGGCAGCGCGGGCTCGACGGGCCGCGGGGAAGCGTCGATCCTCGCGAACGCGAGCTTCGCGATCGTCGAGCTGATGCGCCAAGGCGCGACGGCGCTCGACGCCGGCAAGGAAGTGCTGCGCCGCATCGTGCGACAAGTTCAACGCCAGGCGCAGTGGCAACCGGCGATGCTCGGCGCCGACGGCCTGCCGGCCTTCAACATCCACTACTACGTGCTCGGCCTCGACGGCTCGTTCGCCGGCGTGACGCTGAAGGGCGCAGGCCAGTTCGCCGTCGCCGATCCCGAGAAGGGCCCGCGTCTGGAGAAGTTGGAACCGCTCGTCGCTTGACGCGCCGAGCCGCGCGCTCACTCGTCTTCCGAGGCGCCTTTGTACGGGTCGAAGGCGAGCCGGCCCTTCAGCACCAGGCCCACGTTCTCCCACAGATCGTGGCGGTTGAAGATCTTCCGCTCGATCGTGTCGATCGTCTCGAGGTTGCGCACGATCCACTCCGGCGCGTCTCCGGCGGAAGCGGCGGCCTTCGCGGCGCCCGCGCGGAAACCGTACTTCGCGCGCAGCGCCATGACGTCGGGCGTGAACTCCTTGAGCGCGCGTTTGTGCGCGGCGCGGTGCGAGGGGACCTTCGCGCGCGCGAGGATCGCGTCGGTGAGCCCGTCCTTGTGGATCAGCGCCTGCGAGAAGCGCTTCCACGCGCTCGTGCACCAGCTCTCGCCCGACACTTCGAAGTCGGCGCTCGTCAGGCCCGCCGCGCGGTAACGCGCGTACTCGCCGCGAATCGGCACGGGTCCCTGCGGCAGGAGCGGGTGGTCGCGCCAGATGAAGTCGAGGTAGATGTCGTCGATCTGCTCGTCGCCCGCGTCCCAGACCCACGGATCGAAGTCGAGGCTCGGTTCCAGCCGGTGGTACTGCGCGTCGTTGATCTCGTCGACCTTGAGGTGCTCCGCTTCGCGTGTGATCGGGTGCGACGAGAGCTGGCGCGGGTAGAGCGCGAACACACCGAGCGCGATGGCGAGGCCGAGCAGCGGCGCGAACCGCCGCGCGCGCTCCGACGCGAACTCGAGCGCGCTCTCGACGAGCCCCTGGCTCGCGCACACGAGCACGCAGAACGGAAAGGCGAGGTAGCGATAATGCCGCGGATCGCCGCCGATTTTTGCAACGTAGAGCGTCACCGACGCCGCGGCGGCGAGCAGCACCCAGCGCTCCTTCGTTCGCAACTCCTCCTTCGCGACGCCCGCGCGCGAGAGTGCAAAGGCGAGCAGCGCGAAGAGCGGCGCGAGCACGTAGACGCCGTAAGTGACCGCCGTGTCGTGCAGGTAGCGCAGGCCGCGCGCCCAGTTGACCTCGTCCTTCAAGTAGAAGGTGTTGGGGAAGATGTCCGCGTAGTACGCGATGCGGAACAGCATCCACGGCCCGAGCGTGGCGGCGGTGACGAGGCACACGAGCCACGGGAAGCGTCCCCGGCTGCGCCAGGCCCACAGCACCGCGATCGCGAGCGGCAGCGCGAGTTCGTGGCGGATCATCGGCGCGAGCCCGACGAGCACGGCCGCGAGCTTGTGGCGCGGATCGAAGACGTACAGCGCGTACGCGACGGCCGCGAGTTGCACGAGCGGCGCCTCGACGCCGGACGTGAAGTACGACAGCACCGCGTAGTTGAAGAGAAGCAGCAACGCGGCGAGGTTGAACGGGCGCGGAGTCGAAGGCGCAACGCGGCGCGCGAGGACGACGAGCAACGCCCAGGTCGCAAACGCGCTCGCGACGCCGATCACGCGGAAGGCCGTCCACCAGTTGAGCCCCGCGG
>CALFYL010000243.1 GCA_937952135.1 uncultured Planctomycetia bacterium | reverse complement strand
CGACTCGTGACGCGCGCGGTCGCCGAGTCGTTGCACCCGGCCACGCGCGGCGCGCCTCGCTCGCAAGTCGTTCTCGACGCCACCGCCAAGCTCGAGCGCTTGCTCGCGCAGTACGGGGACATCGAAGGACTTCGTCAGCGACTCGCCGAGCAGCGCGACGCCCTCGGCATCGAACTCTCGCGCCTGCGCAGCGCCGTGGTTGCGCGCCGCGGGTTCCTGGAGGCCGAGAGCGACGTGACCGTTTGGCCCGTCGACCCCGAACGCTGGCGCACGTTGCGGTGGCGCGTTCAAGCGCGTCTGTCCGCACTTGCCGACAGCGCCGCAGGCGCGGGCCCAGAAAAGGTCGCCGCCGGTTCGAATGCGCCCGGCGATTCGCCGCGCACTTCACCGCACGCTTCGTACCCCGCGGGCGCCGCGCGCCTCGCCGCCCAAGAGGTCTTGGATCTATTTGCCAAAGAGCGAGCCGCGTCGCTCGCCGAGCTGCGTCGGCGTTCCGATGCGGAGGTCGTGCAGCTCGAGCGCCGTTTGAGCGCCCTCGCTTCGACCGTGGAGCAAGCCGAGCGCGTGCTCGAAGTGCTGCGCGAAGCGCCGCTCGAGAGCGGCGGCGTCTCGTCGTATTTCCGCGAGCCCGAGGGGCTGGACCCCGAGGCGAGGAACCGCGAGATGAAGTTGGCCTTGCTGGACGGCGTGTACCGCCAGAACGTCGAGCTCCAGCGCGGCGAGGAGTAGAGCCCCGCGCGCCTCGCCGCGGCGCGGCTCATGTGCTCGGCTGCTTCGACTCGGGCTGCTTCGACTCGGGCTGCTTCGACTCGGGCTGCGGCGGCGATCGGACCGAGTCCACGGACTCTCGTCCCGCATCCGCCGCGCAACTCGCCGCGCAACTCGCCGCGCAACTCGCCGCCACCGCGACGATCGCTTGACCGTGGGTTTCCACCGTCGCGGGCCCCACGCCCGGGATCGTCGTCAGTTGCTCGACGGTCGCGGGATGCGCGCGAGCGATGCGCTCCATCACGCGGTTGGTGAGCACGCGGTAGGCGGGGAGCCCCAAGTCGCGCGCCCGGCCGAGCCGCCATGCGCGCAACCCGTCGAAGATGCGCCTTTGCGTCTCGGTCATCGCCACCGCGAACTCCGGGTCCTCGTCGAGCGTTGCCACGTGCCGCGCGGAGCCGTCGGACTTGCGCCGGCCGTTCCGCGCGTTCGTTTCGTCGCCAGCGTGCGCCCCTGAGATCGCCCTCGAGTCTGCGCCCGAGTCCGAGTCCACGCCCGCCTCGGTCCACTCGATCCAGCATGAGAAGTGCGGTCGTCCGTCGACGACGTAGAAGTACTCGCGCGCGGCCTCCACGCGCTTGCCGCGGAAGAAGGCGTCGAGCACCGCGCCGTCGAAGCCCGCCTTCTCTGCGCGGTAGGGGACGTTGAGCAGCGTGATGTTCAGCTCCTCGTGCACGTCGAGCTCGTCGCGCATCGAGCGCTCGAGGTTCAGGTCGTGCACGCCGAGACACTCGTCGTCCGGCAGCCGATCGCCCAGCAGCGGCGGCTCGGCGAATTCGTCGCCTGGCTCGGCGTTCGCACGCGGGCCCGCGGGCTTGGTGTGCGCCTGTGGAGCCGCTGCCGGCTGTGGAGGAGTCGCCGGCCGTAGGGGACTTGCCGGGTGGATCGCGCCTTCGGTGTCTTGTGTGAGCATGACGTCGCCTTCGTTTGACGGACGTCCACACAGACTTGGCCACCCCTTGTTCGGTGGCGGCGAATCTCCAAAAAACTCTGTCAGGCCCCGACGGGCGCCGCGTGGCCCACCGGCGCGCGCTCGGGATCGGCGGACCACACGATGTTGTAGAGCGTGTCGCGCTCGACGGGGATGCGGCCCGCGTCGCGGATCCACTGCACGAGCTCCTCGCGCTGCACGCGCTGCGGCGTGGTCGCGCCCGCATCGTGGTAGATGTGCTCCTCGACCACGGTGCCGTCGACATCGTCCGCGCCGTAGCTCAGCGCCGTCTGCGCCACGGCCACGTCCATCAGGATCCAGTACGCCTTGATGTGCGGGATGTTGTCGAGCAGCAGGCGCCCGAGCGCGATCTCGCGCAGCTCGTCGAGCGCCGTCGGCCCCGGCACATCCGCCATCTCGCTGTTCTCGGGGTGGAACGAAAGCGGGATGTAGGTTTGGAAGCCCTTCGTCTCGTCCTGCAGCCGCCGCAGCCGGTCGAGGTGGTCGACGCGCTCCTCCACGGTCTCGATGTGGCCGTGCAGCATCGTGCAGTTCGAGCGCAGGCCCGCGTTGTGCACCTTGCGCGCGATGCCGAGCCACTCGTCGCCGCTGATCTTGAGGTGGTACGTGTCCTTGCGGACGCGCTCGCTGAACACTTCGGCGCCGCCTCCGGGCACGGAGCCCAGCCCCGCCTCGATCAACTCCGGCAGGACCTCTTCGAGCGGCTTCTTCGCGACCTTTGCGATCTGGTCGAGCTCGACCATCGTGAAGGCCTTGACGTGGATCTCGGGCCGCTCGCGCTTCACCGCGCGCAGCAGCTCCAAGTAGTACGAGTACGGGATCTTCGGCCACACGCCCGCGACCATGTGCACTTCGGTCACCGGCTCGTGCTGCAGCGCGCGGATCTTCGCCGCCGCTTCCTCGGGCGACATCCAGTACGCGCCCGGCTGTCCCGGCAAGCGCTGGAAGGCGCAGAAGCGGCACAGCTTGTTGCACAGGTTCGTGTAGTTGATGTGCTGGTTGACGTTGAAGTACGCGAGGTCGCCGTGCAGGCGCTCGCGCACGTGGTTCGCGAGCGCGCCGACGACGTGGATGTGCGGCGAGCGGTAGAGCGCGACGCCGTCCTCGAACGACAGCCGCTCGCGTGCGACGACCTTTTCGGCGATGTCGCCGAGGCCCGCGCGCCGCGCGCGGGCGCGCAACTCGTCCGCAGCGAGTTCCGAGGTATCGAGCACGTTCCTCATCCCGCCGCTCCCACGCTCGCCGCGCGGTGCGTCGCCGCTTCTTCCTTCGAGTGCGGCCCGCTGCGCAGCTCGGGATGGCGCGGATCGACGATTCCGTACCACGAATTGCGCTGCAGCGGCGTGAATCCAGCGCGCGCGATCACGCTCTCGATGGAGCGGATCGGCGCCAGATTGAAGCAGCCCGCCGCGCTCACCACGTTCTCTTCGAGCATCGTGCCGCCGAAGTCGTTGCAGCCGTAGCGCAACGTCACCTGCGCCATCTTCAGCCCCGCGGTCACGTAGCTCGTCTGGATGTTCGCGAAGTTGTCGAGGTAGATGCGCGAGAGCGCCTGGACGCGAAGGTACACGGCCGGCGTCTCGCGCTTCGGATAGAGCTCTTGCTCGGGCACGCCGTCGGGCTGCATGAGCCAGCACGCGAAGGCGGTGAAGCCGCCCGTCTCGTCCTGCAAGTCGCGCAGGCGCGTCATGTGCTCGATGCGCTCGTGCGCGGTCTCGACGTGGCCGAACATCATCGTGGCCGACGAGCGCAAACCCGCCTCGTGCGCCTTGCGGTGCACGTCGAGCCAGCGGTCGGTCGTCGTCTTCTTCGGCGCGATGATCTTGCGCACGCGCTCGACGAGGATCTCCGCGCCGGCGCCGGGCACGCTGCCCAGGCCCGCCGCGATCAGATCGCGCAGCACGTCCTCGACCGGCCGCTTGTCGAGCTTCGCGAGGTGGTCGAGCTCGGGCGCGCTCAGGGCGTGCAAGTTGATCTGCGGGAAGCGCGCGCGCAGGTCCGCGAAGAGCTCGCACCACCAATCGGTCTTCAAGTACGGATGGTGGCCGCCCTGCATGAGCACTTGCCGTCCGCCGAGGTCCGCCAGCTCCTGCATCTTCGCGACGATCGCCTCGCGCTCGAGCACGTACGCGCCCTCGGCCTTCGGCCGGCGATAGAACGCGCAGAAGCCGCAGTCGGTGATGCAGACGTTCGTCGGGTTGAGGTTGCGGTCGACGATGTAGGTGACGTGCGGCCGCGGGTGCAGGCGCTGGCGCACCGCGTCGGCCATCTCGCCCAAAGACAGCAAATCGGCGTGTTCGTGCAGCCACAACGCGTCGTTCGCGTCGATGCGGCCGCCGCCGAGCACGACCTCGCGGATGCGTCCGAGCTCCCGCGCGCTCGCGCCTGTGCGTGCAGCGCTCGCGCGCGGCGCGCTCCAACTCGCGCCCGCGTCGCTGGCGGCCGCTTCGACTTCGAGTTCCATGGTTCCGGCGAGTATAGATCGCGCCCGCCGCGCTTCTCGGGCTTTGGTCCGCGCAGTGGACCAGAAACAACCGTCTCGCCGACCCTTCTCGCGCGTTTCCGCAGCCGCGGCGACTCGTCGGCAGCCGGCGCGGAACGCACCGTCGGAGCCGCCCGCGGACTCACCGGCGCGCGCGGCGCCGGAATTCAGCGGTGGCGCTCTCACGGCGACGAATTTTGGCGGCAATTCGATGAAATCCTCCGGCAGCTTGCGTGCGGCCAGGTTGGGGGCGCGGTGGACGGCGAGCAGCTCCGCGGCGCCCTTGCGCTTCTGTCGAGCGAGACGGAATTCGTCGCGATGACGGAGGAGTTCCGCGAGCTGGCCGCGCGGATCGCCCGGGCGCCGAGTACGGGTGCGCCGACGTCGACAGCGTGCTCGAGCTGAGCATCGGCGGCGCGACGGCCCGGTCGGCGCTCGCCGATTTCAACCGCCGCTGTGGCGAGAGCTGCCGTCTCGAAAGACTCGATCTCGTCGACCAGCCCGGCGGCTACGTCG
>CALFYL010000242.1 GCA_937952135.1 uncultured Planctomycetia bacterium | reverse complement strand
TGCTCGATGCGAATCACCGCACCGGTCTGGCGGACGTCGAGGCTGCGCTTCGAGCCACCCAGCGAAACCGCGCGCCAGAGCAGGCCCTGGGTGAGCGCGCCCGAGTTGGACAGTTGCTGGATCGGGAAAGGCAGGTTGCCGAGCGGCAGCGCTTGAACCGCGCGGACCTCGCCCGCGACGCTCAGCGAAGCGAGGCCGCCCTGGAAGGTCGATCCGACGCGGATCTGCGCCGTGACCGGGGTGCTCACGAGGCGGGTCTGGTCGAGCAAGAGGTTCAGTTGGCCGTAGAACTCGAGGCGGTAGCGGCCGTCGCCGAGCGCGAACACGGCGTAGCCAGCGTCGGGGCTCACCGGGACAGCGTCGAGCAGCACAGCGAGGAGGTGGTTCTCCGTCCCCGTCAGGGCGAACGAGGGCCGCGCGGGGCCGATGATCCCCGGCTCCTGCGACTGGGTGGCGCTGTTGCCGCCGCCGGGCGCGGTGAGGGGCAGGCTGCCGATCGAGTCGCCGCCGGTGCCGCCGAAACTCGCGTTGTTCGGGTCGTTCGCGAGCAGCGCGCGACCCGTGAACGCGGCGAGGCCGACCAGAGTCGCAAGCAACGCGGCGCCCCAGGAAGCTGGAGCGAAACGGGCAGGCGAGCGGGCGCTGGTGCGGCGCTGCATGACTTGGAAAAGGTGCTTCATGACGATTCGGCTCCTCGAACTGCGGGTCGCGGTCGCCGCGCTGAAGCGCGGCCGTCGCGGCGATACCGGGGAGCTTGGGCTTTGTTGGCTGGGGAGCGTCGCGCCGAGTTGGGGCGCGCGGAGACGTCGGGTGGTTGGGCGGGACTTTGGAACTGCAGGGGTCGTCGGGCGGAATTCCGCCGGAAAATCAGGCGCCCCCGCCGAAGAGTTCGGGACAGGTCGCCACGAGCGCTTGCGAGAAGCCGCGCTGGCCCTCGACCGCCGCCTGCAAGCGCGGCGAAGTGGCGAAGGCGCGCACGATGTCCTCGAGCTGGTCGGGGTGGCGGTCGATCAGCTCGCGGAAGTAGTGCAGGGAGCGGCGTTGGTCGCCGATCAATGCGTACTGCAAACCGATGTTGAACAAGGCGAAGTAGAAGCGCGGATCTTCCCGCTCCAGGCCGCTGAGAGTGACCCAGCGGAAGTAGGTCAGCGCGCGACGGTGGTCGCCCTCCTGCTCGTAGAGCCGGCCGAGCTGGACGGCGGCGTGACCGCGGTTCGCGGGCGCCATGGCGCTGTCGAAGATCTCGCCGTACTCGCGTGCGGCGAGCAGGCGCTTGCCCTCGTGCGCGTGGAGGAACGCTAGGTACAGGCGCGCTTCCTCGTGGGTCGGATCCGCCGCCAGGGCCTCCTCGAGCAGGCGCCGACCGCGTTCGACGCCCGAGGGGATCTCCTTCAGGCGCCCGTTGAGCATGGAACGCGCGTGGCGCCAGTCGACGCCGCCGAATCCGCGGAGGTTGTTGTCGCTTTCGCCGTCGCCGAGGCCCGCTTCGGGGCCGTCGTCGGACTCGCCGCCCGACACTTGACCTCCGAGCAGCACGCCGTCCACGAAACCGCGGCCGCGCGTCTGCGTCGGCTCGACATCGACCGCCTTCTCGAACACCCGCGTGCGGATCCAGTCCGGGTCGAGGCCGCTGAGCACGTAGGCCTTGCCGAGCTGGTAGAAGATCGTCGCCAGCTTGTGGACGAGCTCGACCGCGGTCGCGCCGGCGGCGATTTCCTGGCCCGTGAGGCCCGTGACGTGCGCGAGCAGGCGCTCGGGGTCCGCGACATCGAGGTGCAGACGCAGGCAGCGCCGGCTGTCCTCGAAGAAGCCGCGGCACGAATTGCATACCTCAAGGTGCAAGAGCGCGCGCGCCGACGCGGACTCTTCGAGCTCGCCGTCGATCAAGCAGGACAAGTCGAGCTGGAAGTGCTCGCACAGGTCCGCCGCGTTTCCGCCTTTCCATTCGGTCGCCATGGGTAGTCCTCGGTCAGGTCTTCTCGCTCGATGCTCTGGCTTGTCGCTCGGTGCGTTGGGTGTTGGGTCGAGGGGTCTCGTCGGGTCGTCGGCGGAGCTCGGGGGCTAGCCCGGGGAGTCCGGCAGGTTTCCGTCGTCGGCCCCGTCGAGGTCGAGATCGGGGTCCGAGCCATCGAGTCCGTCATCTCTGAATTCGGGCCTCAATTCGGGCCCAAACTCTGGCCCGAACTCTGGCCCGAACTCGGAGAGCGCGTCCTCTCCGGCCGCGTCGGCGCTGCGGACGTCCATGCGATCGGCCGACCCGTTCGCGAGCGCGCCGGAGGAGCTGCGCTGCGGATCGCGGGCCGGGCGGCAATCGGGCGGCAGGCCCTCGAACACGCGCCGCATCGAACGGTGGATCTTCCGTCGCGCGCGGAAGATCACCATTTTGAGGTTCTCGAGCTTGATGCCCAGGCGCTGCGCCGCTTCGCGGTAACTGCACTCGTCGACTTCCACCATGTGGATCGCGGTGCGCTCGCGCGGGCTGAGCTGGGAGTAGAACTCGAGGTAGAGGTGGAGGTAGGTCAGGTAGACCCGGCCGCACTCGCGCGCCGACTCGCGGTCGATCGCGCCGTGCATGGGCGTGGAATCGGGCTTCGACGGCTGATCGGAGAGATCTTCGAAGCCGACTTCGTGGCGGCTGCTCCGGCCTAGCGAGCGCAGGTGCTTGAGCACCGTGTTCCGCACGATCATCGCCGTCCACACGCGGAACGCGTCTTCGCGCTCGCAGTTGAAGCGGTGCGGATAGCGGTAGATGTTGAAGAACACCTCCTGCAGCACGTCGCGCGGATCGGACTTGCTTCCGTAGCGCCGCAGGCAACTGGCGACCTGATTGAGCAGGTGCGCGCTGTTGAACTCGTACAGCAAGCCGAACGCGACTCGGCTCTGGCTGACGCGGAAGAACTCCATCAAGCGCGTCGACAACGCGTCGCGGAGTGCGTCGCTCGTCCGCTCGGGCTCGTCGAGCAGCTTGCTCCAGCGGGCGAACTCCGCCAGCGGAACTTCACGCCGCACGGCGGCCAGCTTGGCTCGCCAGTCGGGCGCAGGGGTCGTGGCCGGAAGCGCTACGCCCTTGAGTTGCGGATCGGCATCGAGCATCGGCTCCGCGCGACGGAGTTGGGGGACTGGAGGGCCGGCAACGAGAGACGGAACGCCATCGTAGCCTCGTCTTACGCGGCAGTAACCTGGGAACTTCGGCGAACGCTCAGAAATTTACCCATTGGGTCGGAACGCGAGCCTGGCGAGCTTCGTCGCCGCGCGCGCATTCACCGGATTCGATCGCGGCGCCGCGCACACGAGCGCAAGAGGCGCGAGCCGACGCGCCCCACTAGCATGCGCGGCGTGGACTCCACCGAGCGCGCCTTGGAACTGGCCCGCGAAGCGGGTTTCGATCTGGCGGGAGTCGCGCCCTTTCGAGCGCCGCGCGACGCCGCGCGACTGCGTGAGTGGATCGCCGCGGGCCGCCACGCGGGGCTGTCGTACCTCGAACGCGACCTGGAGCGCATCGCCGACCCCGCAGCCTGGGACCCGCAGGGCAAGAGCCTGTTGATGGTCGGCCTGGCCCACTCGCGCGCGGGGTTCGAGCTCCCCGGCGGCGGACGAATCGCGCGCTATGCGGCCGGCCGCGACTACCACAACGTGTTCCTGCGAAAGCTGCGCAAGCTCCGAGCGCGCCTGACCTCCGAGGGCCTGATCGCACGCGAGACCTGGTCGCGCGTCGGCGTCGATGCGATCGCGCTGCTCGAGCGCTCGCACGCCGCCGAGGCCGGCCTCGGGTTCACGTCGAAGGCCGCCAACTTGCTGCACCCGACGTTCGGCCCGTGGTTCTTCCTTGGCGAGCTGATCCTCGACCTCGACCTCGCCCCCACCCCCGCTCCTCCGGCCGGGTCCTGCGGAACGTGCCGCGCGTGCCTCGACGCCTGCCCGACGCAGGCGATCACGGCGCCGGGGGTCGTCGACGCTCGGCGCTGCATCAGCTACCACACGATCGAGAGCGATGCGCCGGCCCCGCGCGAGCTGCGCGCGGGCTTCGGGGAGTGGGCCTTCGGCTGCGACGTGTGCTCGGAGGTCTGCCCCTGGGGCTCGAAGGCCCCCGACCTCGCCGAGCGTTGGGGGACGCACCGCGCCTTCGACGAGCGCGGCCTGGTGCGCTGGCTGGAGCTCGAAAGCGACGAGCAGGTCTCGAGCGAATTCGAAGGCTCGCCGCTGCAGCGCCCGCGCCGCGCCGGGCTGGCGCGGAATGCGGCCATCGCGCTCGGCAATCGGCCCGAACACGGCGCCGACCCCAGTCTCTTGAGGGCGCTATCTTTCGATCCAGCGGCGATGGTGCGAGAAGCGGCGGCGTGGGCCCTGGCCCGCACCCGTGCGCACGTTCCGACCGTGCGCGCCGAGCTCGAGCGCGCTGCGGCGCGCGAAAGCGACCCCGCCGCCCGCGGGGAGATGCTCCGATCGCTCGCCGGAGAGCCCTGACGTCGCGTTCGATCGACGCCGGCCCGAAAAGCGTCGATTTTTTTGGACGCGGTGCGTCGCGCCTCCCGCCTCCCCCGGCCCCACTCGCACGTGGGCCCTCGGCGCCCTCGCCCGCGCGGTCGTCGGAATGATGTTCCTGTCAGAGCTCGGCCTCATCCCGCGCGATTCGTCGACCTCGCGGCCCAAGGACGCCGTCCTACGTCCAAAGTTCTCGACGTCGCCGGCGCGCGGCCGATTTGCGCTGCGCTTCCAACCATGTTCGCAACTGCTTGATGCACGCCCACTTGGCTGCTCCGGGGCAGGTCGGACGCGCGCTTGGCGACGGCGTTGCTTCCCAGTACGCGTCGCCCAGCGCGACCCAGCCGCAAACCAACACCGACGAGCCGACACCATGGAAAACGCCGACTACTACAACGACCGCAAGTTCTGCACGAAGTGCGACGGCTACGTCCCGTACCTGATGAGCGTCGACCACAGCTACTGCGCGCAGTGCGGCGCCGAGGTGAAGCTCTTCTCGAAGTCCGACTGGAGCGAGTTCCAGCGCACGATGGAAGAACGCCGCCCCAAGGGTGGCCGCCCGCGCAAGGCCGACGACCGCCGCGAAACGGCCTGATCGTCGGCGCCTTCAGCGGCCTTGTGCTCCGATCGCCTTGCGGCGGTCGGAGGCGCGTCCCGCGCGCTCTTCGTCGCCGCGCAATCGCCAGTAGCGCTCGATCGCGATCCAGGCCGCCGGCGCCTCCGGATAGCGGCGCTCGATCTCGGCCACCACGCTCTCCGCCGCCGGGTGATCGTTCAAGGTGGCGTGCGCTTCGAGGGCGAGCACGCCGACATCGAGGCTGTCGGGCAGCAGCCGCTGCAGGCGGCGCAAGTTCTCGGCGACCCCTTCCTTGTCGCCGCTGGCGACGTGCAAGCGCACGAGCCGCACGCGCGGCTCCACGGCGCGCGGGTCGTTGAGGAGCAGACTCTCCTGTGCGCGCACCTGCTGCTCGATGCGATTGAGTTCCACGAAGCGCTCACGCGCCGCCCCCGCGTCCTCGTCGCGCCCGAGCGCCGCGAAGATCGAGCCCAGCACGAACCACGTGCGCGGCTCGAAGGGTGAGAGGTCGCGGCCGCGCAACGCCGCTTCGAGCGCCTCCGTCGGCCGTTCGAGTTCGACCAGCGCCTGGGCGCGCCACACGAGCGCATCGCCGTGGTCCGGTCGCAGCGCGAGCGCCTTGTCGAGCGCGGCGAGCCCGGCGGCCGGATCGCCGAGCCGCAAGTGCGAGAGTCCGAGCCCGCGCCAGCCCTCGACGTTCGCCGCATTCGCCGCGACGACGCGCGCGTAGTGCAGCTTCGCGCTCTCGTACTCACCCAAGGTGTAGAGCGCGTGCCCGAGGACCTGCGTCGCGCCGATTTCCGCCGGCGCCGCGGCCACGAAGCGTTCCGCGAGCGCCGCGCAATCTCCGTAGCGCCGCAGCCGAAAGTACGCCACCGCGCTCTGGTACAGCGCGCCGGGATGATCCGGCGCGCGCCGGAGCACGTCGTGCAAGTTCGCGAGCGCGGCGGCGAAGTCGCCGTCCTGGTAGGCGCGCGCGCCGACGGTGAAGGCCTCGATCACCGCGTCGGGCGGCGGAGTCGCCGGGCTCCAACCCTTCCACGCGCCCGGCGCCGCTCGCGGGAGCGTCCGCGGATCGAAGCGCAGCACGGCTTCGCGCGTCGAAGCGTCGAGTCCACTCAGCGCGGGCGGCGGAGCGGGTTCGATCTGCCGCGCGTGCGCCACGGAGGCGCTCGCGACGGCCAGCAAGATCCCGAGCGCCCTTCGACTCGCGGCGATCGCCAGCGCTCGCCCAAGCTCGCGTCCCGGCTTCACTTCTGCTCCGGCCGGTCGAGGGTCAACACTCGATCCGCGGCGACGTCGAGCACCTCGAGCACCTCGCCCGTCGGCCACACCGCCCGCACGCGCGCGGCACGCTTGGCGGCCCCGAGCCCGAAGTGCGCGAGCGGTTCGACGGCCGCCTGGTAGCCGCCGCTGGTGCGGATCTCGCGCTCGCGCCCGCCGCCCTCCCACTCGACGCTCACGCGCCCTCCGAGCGCGAAGCGATTGCCCTCGGGAGAACGCAGACGCACCGCGAGCCAGTGCGGCCCGCTCTTGGCGTCGCGTTCGAGCGTGTTGCGGAACACGCGCACGCGGCCGTCGAGCTCGATCGCGACGATGTCGAGGTCGCCGTCGCCGTCGATGTCGCCCACCGTGGACG
>CALFYL010000241.1 GCA_937952135.1 uncultured Planctomycetia bacterium | reverse complement strand
TTCATCGCCATCTCCTCGCCCCGCTTGGGGCAGCTCGGAGACGGCCAACCGTCCGATCGATGGACTACGGCAAAACGGAATCAGTTTCGTGGCGCCCGACAGTTTGGTGTCACACCAAGCCTTTCCGCTTTGAGGGTCGGGACAGTCGGCCGTTTCCTCGTGTTCTGTAGAGCAGGCCGTGCTCTTCGAGCGCGGTCGTACGCGCACCCAGCGCTCCGGCGGCGTGCGCATCCCGCAGGCACCCTTGTGGCGCTTCCTGATCGAGACCGCGTGCCGCTACGGCGAGGCGCGGGCGCTCACATGGGCTGACGTGGACCTCGCGGCGCGCGTGGTCACGTTGCGCGCGGAGACGACCAAGGCGCGTAGGGCGCGCTCGCTGCCGATCACGCGCGCGATGGCCGCGGAGTTGGAGGGCTGCGCGAGCTACGCCGAGTTGGTGCAACTTGCCACGTATTCGACTGCCGTTTGCAACCCTGGGGCGGGGGGGTAGCGTCACTAGGCATGGGCCAACTGGGAGGGTTCGCGGCAACTCGAGTCGGTCTGGCGGTCGCTTCGCTTGGTGGTCTCGCGCTTCTGACGTGGGCTGCGTGGCCATCAGCCGACCGATTGGAACGCGCGGCGCAACCGCCACGGACTTCGAACGAGAACGAGTCGCAGCCAACCGACGTTCAGGTGCTCCAGCCCAAAGCGGAGTTGCTCTCAGCGGAGATGTCTCGTGAGGAGACGAGCACTCCACACGCTGTGGATGTTGGCGGAGCAGAGACACAGAACGCCCCGACTGACGACGACTACCGGTCGGGTCGATTGCGAGCGCTCAAGGCGGCTGTGTTGACGCTGCGCGACCCAGCGCTTTCCACGGCCCAGCGCATCCAGAATGCCGACTTGCTCGCGACTGCAAGCGTCGCGACGCTGCTCGACGCGCAAGGTGCATACACCGAACAACCGCCAGGGCAACGCTTGGCGGTCGAACTCTTGCCGGGACACGAAAGAGTGTTCTTCAACGGACGCGTCTACCACGTCGACGTTGGAGACTATCAGGAGTTCCATGAGACCAGACGGCTCATGTGGAGCCTGCACGAGACAACCGCTCAACCCAAGCCGCTCAACGCGTCGGCCAGCACGCCACACATCAGCGATGAACTCTTGCAGCAAGTGCTTGCAAGGGCAACCGAGGCGATACGGGTTGTCGAAGGCGACATGGAGTCGAAGCAGATTCGATTTCGATAACTACAGGAGGACGCGCGCTCAGACCCGGCAAGCTCGCGCTCGTGCAGCGTGGGGCGGGCGCGCCCATGTGGACGCTCAAGTAGACCGACGCCAGCGGCGTGCGCCGTCAGCAGTCGCTCTCGACCGACAAGCGCGTGGCGCAGATGCGCTCGACCGAGATCATTCGCGCGCGCGACATGGCGCTGCACGGGCTTGGAGCGGTCGCTGGGCAGGCGATGGACCTGGGCGAGCTGATCGAGAGCTACCTCGCCGACCTCGGCACGCGCGCCAGCGACGCGCACGTCACCAACAGCCGACAAGCGCTCGCGCGCATGATCGAAGAGCTGGGCGTGCGCCGCGTGATGGACGTGCGGCCCGCCGATGTGCTGCGCGTGCGCGCCCGGCTGCTCGATGGGGGCCTCGCGCCGCGCACCGTGAACGTGCACGTCGACCGCCTGCGCGCCGCGCTCAACTGGGCGTGCGACGCCGGGCTGATCGCCGAGAACCCGCTCGCGCGCCTCAAGCGCTTGCCCGACGGCGAGGCGCATCAGGTCAAGCGCCGCCGCGCCATGAGCGATGACGAGATCGCGCGCTTCCTCGCCGCCGCCGAGGCCGACGATCGCGAGAACGAACGCAAGCTCGCCGTCAGCGTGGAGCGCGGTCGTACGCGGGCCAAGCGCTCCGGCGGCGTGCGCATCCCGCAGGCTCCCTTGTGGCGCTTCCTGATCGAGACCGCGTGCCGCTACGGCGAGGCGCGCGCGCTCACCTGGGCCGACGTGGACCTCGCGACGCGCGTGGTCGCGCTGCGCGCCGAGACCACCAAGGCGCGTAGGGCGCGCTCGCTGCCCATCACGCGCGCGATGGCCGCGGAGATGGACCGGCTGCGCGAGCTACGCCAGCGCGCAACAGGGCGCGCCGTGCGGCCCGTGGAGCCCGTGTTCGTCTCGCCCGAGGGCAAGCCGCTCTCCGCGCCCACCAACAACGCCATGCGCGTGCTCGACCGCCTGCTCGCCGCCGCCAACATCGAGCGCGTCGACGCCCACGGCCGCTCGCTCGACCTGCACGCGCTGCGGCACACGGCGGCGTCGAGGATGGCTCGCAACGGCGCGCCGCTCGCGGTCACGCAGCGGATCTTGGGGCACTCGGATCCGAAGCTCACGGCGCGCGTGTACGTGCACCTGGGCGTCGAGGAGATGCGTGGGGTGGTGGATGGCGTGGGAGCCTGATGGCGACCGCCCGGTGCGTTGCCGTCCATCGGATCCTCGCTGGGTAAGAGGCCATCGGGCCCCGACTACCATGAGTGTGGTGTCGCAACTGGGCAGATCAGCGTCGTGAGCGAGTAGAGGTGGCAGGAATGCGAATTCACGCAGCCGTATCCGGTACCGCACTGGTCGTAGCCCTGTTGGCGCTGGGGTCAAGCTGGCGCTCGCCCAGCGACGTAGTGGAGGCGACGGTCTTTCGTGTGGTTGGCGCGAACGGCCGCACCGCAGCCGAGCTTCGACGCAACGAAGGCGGAGGCGCAGAGCTCCTGATGTTTGATGGACACGGCGTACCCCGACTCGCTCTCGGGTTGGAGCAGGCGGCTGACGAAGACGCGCTGTGCAGCACGTTCTTGAGATTCATGCATCAACGTGGCGATTCGATGCTGTCGATTGAGGCCAGTTCGGGCGACGCCACTCCGCCATGGACCACGTTGTCGCTTGGGCAGGGTGGTGGGTCGCAGCTCGCGATGTCGTGCGAACTGGGTACGCACACGGATACGGTGGCTATGCGGCTGTTCGATCGGACTGGGCGTGAGTCCGCCAAGCTCAGTGCGAATGAAGACGGCCGAGCGTCAGGGTTGGTCGTTAGGTCGTTCCCGCATCCGGACGAGCAACATTCGAATGGCGCTCGCCAAGTATCGATGGTCGCCATGCCACCGGAGAGCCTTACTGGTGGTTGCGCCGTTCGCATCGGAGGTGCTGAAGGCGCGGACATGAAACTGGTTGTCGGAGATAACGCACGAATCGAGGTCGTCGGTGAGTCCGGAGAAACTTGGCAGATCGAGCGGTAGTGACGCGCCGGGTCCACGGCCAACCGTCCGCTCGATGGACTACGGCAAAACGGAATCAGTTTCGTGGCACCCCACAGAGGCGGGGGAGAAGCTCGACCTGCACGCCTTGCGCCACAGCGCCGCCACGCAGTGGGCGCGCCGCGGCGTCCCGATCGTCCACGCTCAGGCGCTGCTGGGGCACAGCGATGTGCGGCTCACGAGCCGGGTGTACACGCGCGTCGCGATCGAGGATCTGCGCGGGGCGGTGGAGTAGGGGCGGCCCAGTGTGGCTCGGCTAGCATTCCACTCTGAGAGTGCGTCGCACGCTGCCGTCAACGCAACTCGCACCAGATGACGAACGAGGAACTCGAACAAGCGGTGGCTCGCGGCGGATTCGTCCTCGGGGAGTACACGACCAACGTAGGGCCGGCGGATGATCGCTTCTTCGTTCTCATCTCCCCAACTTGTGGCCAGCAGGAGTGGGTTGATGACGATCCCTTGGTGGATCGGCTGCTGAAGTTGGTCGCTGAGCATGCGGGCGAGGAGGTCTCGCCGATGCTGGGGAACTCGACCGACCTCGCGAG
The DNA here is from genome assembly GCA_937952135.1 of uncultured Planctomycetia bacterium. GTDB lineage: Bacteria > Planctomycetota > UBA1135 > UBA1135 > WYBT01. Next base: position 24,504 of record CALFYL010000241.1, on the reverse strand, counting down.
TCGGGTGCTGTTCCCGCTCAGCTTGCGGGGACGAGACCTCTACAGGTTCGTGCCGGAGAAGCGCGGGTGGTTGAGGGACTTCTGGGTCCGCAGCGTTCGACTGGAGTTGGTCCCCGAGGTGCGCGAGTACCTCGACCAAGCGCGGGCGTGTTCAGATCGACCGTAGAGCCGCGTGCACAGTCCAGGCGCAAGTCCCGCGTCGCAGCCCGCCCACATCGCCGTCCCGCGGCTGGGACGCCACGCCGGAGGCTGAGCATCTCCCCCGATCGCACGCCCACCGCTACCATCCGCCCCCGAGGTAGCTCGCCGCATGCCGAAGTCCACGCCGTTCGTGGAAGAGTTCGGAGCCACCCTTCGCGGTCGCTTCAAAACCAATTTGGGTCCGCGCAGCGCTGCCACCCGCGTTCACCGCCAAGCAACAAAGAGATGAAAAACCGCAAACGAGTCTACATCGCGTTTGACTTCGATGACCTGGGTGTCAAGCAGGGTCTCATCGCTGAATCACGGAGGCCTGATTGCCCATTTGAGTTCGTGGATAACTCGATTTCCACAGCGATCGAAGCTGCGTGGGCTGCCGAAGCAGAGAAACTGATTGTCGGGTCGAGCTGCGTGGTAGTTCTTTGCGGTGTGCAGACGCATCAAGCACGCGGTGTTGCTACCGAACTTCAAATCGCACAGAAGCTGGGCAAGCCATACTTCTTGCTCCGGGGCACGAGGGTCGGGACACCGACTCGCCCGCGCCACGCACGTGACACGGACCGAATTTGGACATATCGATGGCGCACGCTCGACGCATTGCTCTGCGGTAGGGTGCCGCCACCGGATGCGGCGTGGAGTTAGTGACAGACACACCTTGCGACCACGATCGAAGCAGCGTGGGCAATCTTGGCTGAGGGGTATTTCGACGGTCTACATCCTCCGCCGCTACCATCCGCCCCCACCCCGAGGTAGCTCGCCGCATGCCGAAGTCCACGCCGTTGGCCGATGAGGTCGCCCAGCAGGGGACGGCTTCCGCGCGCTCGAAGAGCACGGCCTGTTCCACAGAACACGAGGAAGCGGCCGACTGTCCCGACCCTCAAAGCGGAAAGGTTTGGTGTGACACCACACGTGAGCCGGCCTCGCATCGCCTCCAAAACGCCCCGACCACTCGGCCCGCCGCGGCCGCGGACTCAAAAAGCGCGATCCGACGACCATACGCGACCGCTCGTGAGAGATGCGGGCTAGTGGATCATGCACCGTCAGCGATTCGAAACCGGATGCTAGTGTGGAGCTGGTTAACGAACAAGCTCGTTTGCTCGGCTCACTTGCCAAGGTCTATTCGCACCTGGAGCTCGACCAGCGGAAAACCAGGGGGTGTTGGCTTGAATTCTTTCGACTCCTTCTGCAGCCCATAGCCTTTCCGCTGGTGTGTTCGCAAAGCCTTGAGGTTCAAACTCATCGTCAAAAATGTCAAGTTGTCGCCACCCTTGATTCTGAGTGGGTTCATGCTCTCCGACTTCGAAGGGCTGACCACCCGAGAATCGCCAAAGCACGAGTCGTTGACCTGAACCACGTAGCAGTGCAAATCCCGCGCTGCCGACTCAACGATGTTGGAGAAGTAGTTAATGTCTCGATTGAACTCGGATGCAACTATGAAGTCGACCTTGCCCTTGAACAGAGACCGATCTTCGATCGACGCCAACTCGAAGCAGTTGTAAATTGCGAAGCTCGCGCCTCGCCATCTGAAGAGATGGTACGGGTCCTTCTTCGTTGGAACTTTCAGGCCCTCGTTGGTCAGAATGAACGCCTCTTCCGGCGAATAGTAGCGCTTTATACGTCGAATCGGCACGCAGGTCCAGTGCCCCGAGCCCGTCTGGTACGGCAGTGCAGCAAGCACCTCATTCAGCGCCTGGCTTCTGGCATTGATCCGGTGCTCAAGACCACAAACGACGCCAAGTCGATGGCGTCGAGCCCATGCCACCAACATCGACTCCCAAGCGTGAGGGATGCTCACCTCCGGAAAAATCACGAGATCGATTCGATCGCGGCCGGCCACTCGATACCGGGATATCTCGTTCAACAGATTGGCAAACGGCTTCAGTCGGGCCCGGCTGAGATTGGGCTTACCGAGGTAGCTCGACTCGATGTTACCAGCGCTGACCGGCATGTTTGCCAATGCGATCTGGATGCTGCCATGCAGGTCGTTGGAGTCCGTCCCGGCGGTGATCACTTCGAATTGCGCCATGTCGTTCATTCCTCAAGATTCGCGGGAGCCGACCACTCGACGCCCGTCACCGATCGTCGGTTGATACCTTTGAAGATGCTCGATGCTAGAGTAAATGCTGACATGCCATCGAGTGCGATGTCGCCGCTGTATGCCAGCAGCATGCACTCATCGAAGTTGACGAACCTTGGTGAGTAAGCAACCCTGCTGGGGTCCATCGTCACCGACGATTCTGGTGCGCGCGCGCTGAGTGGGCCGGTGTAGGTGGTGAAGTTCAACAGTGGCCTGCGAACGAAGTGATGCCGCAGCAGATTTGCACGACGCAGTCTCTCTGCATGAGTGCCTTCAACCAACTCGGATAGACCCGCGTCCTCGGCACAGACCGCGTCGGCCATCGCCAGCGAGAGTACAAGGTGAGTTTTCAGATCGGCGATGAGTTGCTTGGTTACAGTGGCCTTATCTGCCCTCACCCTCTTTATCTCGGACTTCAATTGCTTGCTGAACGCCTTGAGCGTGACATGGTCACCCGCAATGCCGAGCAGTGTGAACACCCTCTCCCAAAGATCGAAAAATTCAATAGCACTCCGGCCCTTGAAGAACTTTTGCAGGCCCCGGCTGATTTTCCGATCCGGCGGGTCGTCCGTCAACAGATGAAGGATGGTCTGCCGCGCGAGGTGCTTGGCAAGTTCGTAGCGGTTCTCGGCCAAGCCTCTGACGCTTCTGAACTTGTTGACCGAACCTTCGTACAGAAGCTCATAAGCCACGTCTTCCATCGAGTTGTCGGCCTCGTCGATCGGCAGAAGCAGGAAGTCGCTTCCGTTCTCTTCCAGCTTTTTCTGGAACTTCTCCAGGCCGGCGATCGAGTGGCGAGCGTCGAAGTACTGCAAGATGCATTTCGACTGCTGGAGCTGCAGGCCTTTCCGCGCGCGGATTGCATAGGCGCCGTCGCCTGCGTCGCGCAGGATACGCGGCCGAATGAGTAACTCTTGGATGAAGCCCGCCACCGGGTCTTTGCTGTCTACTGCTGGGTCACTGGGGAGTGGCACCACCAGCAGGATGTCGTCAACATATCGGCCGTAGTAAGCCGGCCGCACGTACTTGAGCACGACGCGATCAAATTCTTGCAAGTACCAGTTGGCGAGGACGAGCGACGAACACAGTCCGATTGGCAGACCGACAACGTCAGCGCTGAGATCCGGGTGCGTCCGAGCAAGCAGCTCGGTGATAGTTTGTCGATACGCGACGCCAATCTCCTGGACGCATGTCAAGAGCGGATACGGGGCGTTCGAATTCTCCGCTGCTTGGACATTTGGGCCACTCAGCGCCTTCCGAACCTCATCGAAGTCAACGTTAACCCGGTAGTAGTATTCCTGAACATCGAGACCAAGGATCGCTACGTTGCGCTGCTCTTCGACGAGCAGATGCTTTGCGCAGCGAATGCCGGTATCGCGCCAGCGCGCGTACTGTTCGTGGTACTTTGTGAACAGCGCAATGGAGTCATCCTCCTCGTCTTGAAGGTTGCTTGACAGTCGCGATCCGCAGCACTCGACACCGAGCGCGCCATCCAAGACTCGTCCCTCCAGCATGATCCAGAGGACGGCGACGAGGTGGATTTCGATTGGGCCATCGAAGAAGTAGTTGACCTTCGCAATCTCGATGGCTGGAGCCGCCGTCACATTGGTAATGAACCGGCCTTGTTCCGGCTGCTCGTCCGATCTGTCCTGCGGTCCAGGCTTCAGCTTTTTGGGGACCAACCTGAAGCCGATCTCCCGCAGCCAACGGCGGAACTGACGATGTGCCGATGGTCGCTCGGCGTTGACCACCTTGTGCACTAAGGCCAGCTTTGCAGCAAACGTGTCGGCGCACTCGAAGGCAGCCATGCGCGCGCGAAGCCGCAGGTCGGTCTTGTCGTAGTAGACGAGACTCTTCAGCTTTCGGTAGGCAAGGTCGACTTGGGCTTCTGTGACATACATGTCGGGCCACCTTGGGAGCTTGGAACGGCCAAGCGGACGACCTTGAGCGCGATGGTACCTGGGGTGCGGTCCGGTGGGGATCCGCGGCGGAGGCAGACTGCCCGGGCGGGGTCTCGAGCGGTCTCTGGCGGGCTCGAGATGGCATTTTCGCGAGGGTGCTGGCTGCGCGGGACATGCGGGGGCGAACTCGCCGGCGCGGGTTGCGGGCGAGAAGCGTGCTCGGCGGGATGAAGGTTGCCGGCTCGTGCAGACTCGCACTCAGCGTGCGCGAGTGCTGAGCGCTGGGTCAGTCGCACAGGGTGAACCTCAACCCATCGCTCAGGTTCGTCTGCTTGGGCGCGCCGGGGTCGCGGAACCAGCCTTGGGCGTAGAACACCTGCCCCTGCACGAACGGGGTGCCGAGCGTGCCGGGTGGCGTAGCACGGGCAACTCCCTCGGGCGGGGAACCGCTGTGGGTGGCATCGGAGGGCGAGTGCATGGCTGCGAGGCGAGCGAACATGAGGAGTGCCATCCAGCGAGAGGGCGGGCACTACTAGACCCACTGATCGGGATCCTGTCTACCCGACCCCTCGTACGTGCGCGAGTGCTCTTGCGCGTGCGGGCGCGGCCGCGGACCATCCAGTTCGCGAAACGATGCGGGGAGCCCGGTCCGTCGCACGCGGTCGAGAGAACGGAACCCATCGCCATGTCGGTCGCAGTGACACGCCGCCAGTCTCGTGAGGAGAGGTTGTCGCCCTACCTGTCGAGCCTTCTACTCATCGCATCGTGCTCCTGCGCGAGCTGGGGCGGATCGCATCAGCCGCGTTCAACCGAACTCCTCGGGCGCGATGCCAAGGCTGTCTTCGACGAGCTGGGTCCACCATGCGAGCAAGCGCCTCGTGGTCGCGAGGCGGACGTGTGGTGGTACTACTGCGACTGCACGGAATCGGCGACCGCGTCGACGAACAAGCCATGCGGAAAGTCTGCAACGACGGATATGGGGCTCGACACGAGCGGCCTCTTGTGCCGCACGCCGAACTACTTCGCGCCCGTCTGCCCCGACGCGAAGCTCGTTGTTCACATCGGCGAGGATGGTCGCGTTGACGCGGTGTCGGTTCCGAGCGCAGCCCCACAGAGTTGGATGGACGTGGACCGATCTGCTCGCGCCGACTGACGCGATCGGGCGAGCACACGCGCGCCCCTGACACCGATGTTCGCCCGCCGCACCCGAGCGCCGTAGGCGGCGGAGGATTCCCCGGTGGCGACTATCGCTCGGTCGGCGCGACCGCAGCGGAGTCGTACTCGTCGGACACCAGCAGGAACTGCTCCCTCGTCGCCGCGTCCCACACGTGCATCCAAGCTCGGGACGGGCCCATGCGACTCGCCGCGCGCATCTCGAACGACTCGCCCGGCGCGAGGAAGCGCGACCGCAAGGCGTTGCCGCAGTGGCCGAGTTGCCAGCGCTCCTGCGCAGGGGTGTCGGCGGGCTCGACCGCGCCCGAGAACCCATCATCGAACACGGTCGAGAAACCGAAGGTGCGAGTCGTCGCGTTGCGCAGTTCGAGGATGTCCTCGTGCCAGTCGGGCTCCAGGCCGGGCGCGGAGCTCCGCGTTACCTCGGTCCGCACGTAGGCCAGCGTCGGCTCTCGCTCCCAACGCGGGACGGTCACGGGCGGCGGGGCTGCGTTCAGGGTGGCTAGCATTGGCGATGAACAGGACTCGACGACCGTGAGCGCGAGTGCGGACGCGCATCCGAGAAGGTGGGCGAGCTTCATCGCTGAGGATCTAGGTTCCGCCGGTCAGCTCGTAACGCGAACGCGGATCCGAACGCCCGCCCCAGTGCGAACACGCGGCGCTCAGGCGCGCGCGGGGCGGCGGTGGAGTGCCGCGGTGTGTGGACGTACGGCGTGCGCCAGATCGCGGCGTGGGCGGTCGTGGGGGATGCCCGGGTGCGTGCCAGCTACCAAGCGCGGAGCTTGTCGCCGGTTCGCCCCGAGAACAGGCTCACGCTTCCGGGCTCGGTCGTGGTCTGGTCCCGAACGTACACGTCGCTGACCGCGTAGTCCGCGACCCCATCCTTGTCGGCGTCGCCAACGAATCGAGCGCGGCAGCCGAACGACGCGTCGAGGATGTGCTTTCGAAGAACCTTGCCGTCCGCACCGGAGAGAACGAACGCGGCGTGCCGCGAGGCCGTGCTGAACAAGTCGCCATACTCGGTGACGAGCACATCGCGTACGCCGTCGCCGTCGACATCGGCGCTCGCATCGATCGAGTGCCCGAAGCGCGCGATCTTCCCTTCGACCGTGAACTCCCGAATGGTGGACAGGTCACGACCCGAGAGCGCCAACACCGACCCCGGCGGCCAGCCTTCGCTGCCCATGGCGCTATTCACCGTGTCGTCGAACAGCGAGACGACGAGGTCGCCATCGCCGTCGCCGTTCAGGTCGCCGGCGGCGCAGATGTGCGCCTGTGGGCGTCGCCCCGGGATCTCGAACGGTCGCCCCTTGATCAACTTCCCGTCCGCTGCCGAGCGCAACCAGACCGTCGAGTCTTCGAGAAGCGCTACTGCGTTCTTGCCGTCGGCCCTTCGCAGGAGCGCGCCTTCGCTGGCGGTGGACTGCTCGTCGGTGAAGACCCGCAGCCGAACTCCGGTCTTGCCGGAGTCGATGACGAGGCTGCGCGCGCCCTCCGAGTTCGGGCCAGATCGAGCTACCCAGTCGCAGTGGCCGTCGTCATCCACATCGTCGACAAGACACACGGGCGAGTCGGCGAACTCGACGAGTCGCTTGCCGTCCTTGCTTGAGAACGCGCACCAGCGCTTGTCGAACGTCGCCACGACTTCTAGGCGGCCGTCGCCATCGAGATCCGGGCTGGTGTCGAGGCCCAGCCCAAGCCAGCAGTAGCCGCCGGCTTCGCAGCCCCGCAGCACCAGGAGTCCGCGTCCGTCGCGCCCCGAGACGATGGCCACCGTGGCCTTCGACTCGAAGATCGACGTAGGCGCAGCGATCAGGAAGTCCGCATGCCCGTCACGATCCCAGTCACCGTATGCGCTGATCGAGCTTCCGATCTGCATGCAGGACGCCAGCGGGTTCGGGACGCTGAACTCAACCTGTTGAGCGAGAAGTAGCAGTTCGAGCAATGGACCCTCCTGAGACTGCGAGCCGCGGCACCCTTACCAAGCATCCCACGACGCTGGAGAAGGCGGCTAGTGAGAACCAGCTCACGTGGGCGAAGGGCGAGCGGTGCCCCGCGAACCGGGCTGGCTTGTCCGCTGGTGGAGTGTCAGCCTCCACCCGCCGCGCCACGCGACCAACCCTCGAAAACACCGAGGAAATCGAGCATTTCACGCGCGCGGTGGGCCGCTTCTGGCGCGCCTGGGTGCAACATTACCGCAACTCGTGTCCGCTTCCGCCGAGGGAGCCTTCGCGGGCGACGCCGCAACTCGCGACAGACACGCGAGTTATGTGGAGCGGGCGATGGGGTTCGAACCCACGACATTCAGCTTGGGAAGCCCGCGGCATAGCTACCACACGCGATCACGCTCGCGAACCGGCCAGGAGCGGCCACAGCCGGACAAGAGCGGCCAGGAGCGGACATCAGCGCTGTCGAACCCCATCGACGCGTGTCCGCTTGAACCGGCCACAGGCGGCCAACAGCGGCCAGGAGCGGGGCGGGAGGGTGCGACGAAGGTGCAACACGGGAGCTCGAAACGCCCGGGCTTCTCGCTCGATCCCGCTGCTGGCTAGCCTCTGTGCGCCATGGCCGACTCCAGCTCACCCTTCGATCCCCGCGCTGAGCAACTCTTCCTCGAGTTCCTGCGCCGCCGCGACGCAGGCGAGAATCCCGTGATCGAGGAGTTGTGCCGCGCCGAGCCGCAGCATGCGACGCAACTCCGGCAATTGCTTTCGGCCTACGAGGCCGCAAGTCGACTGCGGCAGCGCGCAGTCGAGCCGACCCTGGCTGAGCGACTCAAGCGCCAGTTTGGCGAAGGAGTCGATCCCATCGTCTCGTTGGGCGGCGAACCGAAGCCGGACTCCGGTCCTCAGAGCAAGCTGTTCGAGCGACTGCGCGCTGAAGGCTCCCGAGGCACGCGCTACAAGCTGCTGGGCGAGGTTGCGCGCGGCGGCATGGGAGCGATCCTCCGTGTCTGGGACGACGAGCTGCGCCGCACGCTTGCGATGAAGGTCGTGCTTGGCCGCGGCGAGGTCACGACCGGCGACACGCCCGCCGTTGACCCCAAGACGCTCGGCCGCTTCCTCGAAGAAGCTCAGATCACGGGTCAACTCGACCACCCCGGCATCGTGCCTGTGCACGAACTCGGTCTGGACGCGAGCGGCCGCGTGTACTTCACGATGAAGCTCGTGAAGGGCGACGACCTGAGGACGGTCTTCGAGCACGTCAAGTCGGGCCACGACGGTTGGAACCAAGTGCGCGCTCTTGGCGTGCTCTTGCGCGTGTGCGAGGCGATGGCGTTCGCGCACTCCAAACAGGTGGTTCACCGTGACTTGAAGCCGGCCAACGTGATGGTCGGCAAGTTCGGCGAGGTCTACGTGATGGACTGGGGATTGGCGCGCGTGCTGGGTCAAGAGGACCGCCACGACGTGCGCATCAAGCTGGCGGACATGACTACGCCGAGCGTGGTGAAGACCGAGCGCCACGACGACCGCGAAGACATGCCGGACTCGCCGCTGGTGACGATGGACGGCGATGTCGTGGGCACGCCGAGCTTCATGCCGCCGGAGCAGGCTCGCGGCGAGCTGGACAAGCTCGGCCCACACTCGGATGTGTACTCGATCGGCGCGATGCTCTATCAGCTCGTGACCGGCGAGATGCCGTACGTGCCGGCGGGGACGCGTGTATCGCCGCACACGATTCTGCTTGCCGTGCTTCGCGAGCCGCCGCTGCCCATCGAAAGGCTCGCGCCTGCGACGCCACCGGAGCTCGTCGCGATCTGCGAGAAGGCGATGGAGCGCGACATCGGGAAGCGCTATCCGACGACGCTCGCGCTCGCCGCCGACTTGCGCGCGTACCTGGAAGGCCGCGTGGTCGCGGCGTACGAGGCGGGCCGCTGGGCCGAGACGAAGAAGTGGGTGCAACGCAACAAGCCGCTCGCGGCGTCGCTAGCGGCGGGGGTGGTGGCATTGGTCGGTGGCGTTGCCTTCTCGTTGAGCTTCGCGCGCGAAGCGAACGCGGAGCGCACCAAGACAGCGGATGCGAATGCGACGCTCGAGCAACGCAACGCGGAGATCGAACGGACCAACGCCGAGCTCCGGGCCGCAAGCCGTGACGACAAGCTGCGCGGAATGATCCAAGAAGTAGCGCGGTTACGCGCGCAGAGCCGGATGACGCAAGGTCTCGATCGCCTGGGACGGCCCGCTTACCTGTGGTGGATCGAGGAGTCTGAGATGCTCGTCAATGGCCAAGCGGAAGACCTCGCGCGCGGCATCGAATGGCGTCCTGGGCTCAACGACGTGCAAGCGGAACTCGCTGGCCTTCGCGCGCTCCCTTCGCTGCTTCCTTACACGGAGGAGGACGCTAAGCGAGACTTCGAGACGCATCCAGATGCGCCCTACCTTCGCGAAATCGACAAAGCGTGTGCGGACGCGGTAGCGGACCTCACTAAGAGGACCCGTGAGCTCGAGCGGCTCATCCGAGCGCGTCAAATTCGCCTCGGGCTTCTTACATTAGCTTCGCCTGCAAGTGTTGCGGACGCCAATCACGCCGAACTCGCGTCAAGCGACATCGCTGACCTGATTTCAGGTGCCTGGCGATATGTAGACCCAGAAGAACCAAGTGACGACCCTGAACGCTTGGTGCTCGCAATGATCCTCGCGCAACGGGCTGTCGAGGTCGCGGGCGAAACCAGATCTCGTGTAGATGCACTAGATACGCTGGCTTGGGCCTATCTTTGGCTCGGGAAGACGGAGGAGGCGCTCATTGCGGCGGAGCAAGCACTCGATCGAGCTCGAGGTGATACCTATCAAGTTGCAAGTCATGACCAAATTACCAAGGAGGCCAATACACCGCGTACAGCACTTGAATCCGAGCTGTCCGTTTGGGAGTCGGAGTTGATGTCTCTGAACAACCGAATAAGCGCAACGGTTGCCGCCGTCCCTGGACACGAATATCGGACACAGCTACGTGACGCTTGTAGCTCTCGCCGCACATGGCGGTTTAGCGACCCGGTGCTTGAGTGGTGGCATGCACTGCTAGTTGCGCTCGAGAGTGACCTGCAATGGCAGGCGCAGATGCTTGAAGTGGCAAGAGAAGCTGCGTTCAGCGAGAAGGCAAGGGCGCGCTGGTCAGAGGCTATCGAGGGGATCGCGCAAGGACAGAAGTACGTCGGCCAAGAGTGGCCGAGCGGCGAGCGAATTACGCCGCAGCTCGGGTTGCTTCCGCTCGGCGAGAACCCAGTGACCGGTTTGTGGGAGTTCGTTCACCTACAGACTGGCACGGAGCCGGCGCTGGGGTCCGACGGCCGCGTACTGCGCGATGCCAAGGGACGACTGACATTAACGCCGGAGACGGGAATCGTCTTTGTGCTTCTGCCCGGCGGTCGAGTGCCAAAAAGCACGGCCAACGACGATCAAGAGGAGTGGATTACCCAGGTCGAACTCGAACCGTACTTCCTATCGAAGTACGAGATGACACAAGAGCAGTGGAACCGCTTGTCGTTGCGCCGGGTCTACCTCGCCGGCTCCCAATCGCTCGTTCCTGCAAGCCAGATCAGTTGGGACGACATCATGCTGATGCTGCAGCGCGAGTTGGGTTGGTCAGGCTTGCCGAGCGAGGCGCAATGGGAGTACGGCTGCCGCGCTGGATCGACCTCGAAGTGGTGGCCAGGCAACGAGGAGACCGACCTCCAGGGCGTGGCTAGTTTCGACGAATTGCGTCCCGTTGGGGGACTTCTCGCCAATGCATTTGGACTACACGACGTGCATGGCAATCTGCAGGAGTGGTGCGCAGACGCGTGGTATGCGAGTTCGACTCCGCGCAGTCGCGACGGGCTGCGAGACGCAGCTCCTGATCGCTCCGCCAGGCGCGTCGCTCGCGGAGGCGGTTGGCACTTTGGCCCCGTGTATGCGTTGTCATCTGCCCGTGTGGGCTCATCGCCGGGAATGCCGAGCTTCGACTTTGGTCTTCGTCCATTCAGATGCGTTACGCCTTAGCGCTTCACCGGGACCAAAACCGCAGTGCGCCTGCAATGCGCATGAAGAAGACGCCAACCGTGCTAGTGCGCGCATAAATGAAGAACGCCTGACTCCCCTGAAGACGGTGCGATGCGAACGATTCAGACCGGCCTTTCAACCTAAGAGAGTAGCACGGACCGCAATCGTAAGAGAAGAAGCGATCAAGTCCCACAAGCTGCGTATGCGCGTCGAACACCAGGCAGGCAATCGCACCGCTCGACGCCCTTCTACACGTGTCGTAGACTGCCCTCCGCACCCTGACACCCCGCCTCACCCGGCCCCCAAGTCCACGCTCGAAGTCCAAGCCGGCCGCTCACCGCGCCTCACACGGCGCAGGAGTTCATCGCCTTGGACACCCTTGTCATCCGCCGCGTCGCGCTCAGCGACCTACACGCTGACCCGGCCAACGCCCGCTCGCACGACGAGCGCAACCTCGACGCCATCGCCGCGAGCCTGAGGCAGTTCGGGCAGGCTGAGCCGCTCGTGGTGCAACGCAGCTCGGGGAAGGTCATCGGTGGCAACGGCCGCATGACCGCCATGAAGGCGCTGGGCTGGACGGAGTGCGATGTGGTCGAGCTGGACCTCGACGACACGCAGGCGACGGCGCTGGGCATTGCGTTGAACAGAACTTCTGAGCTGGCCTCATGGAATCTGCCGACGCTGGGCAAGCTGCTGGAGTCCTTCCACGGCACCGAGCTGTTCGACTCGTTGGGCTTCAGCGAGTCCGACCTGAGCAAGATGCTCGACGAGCTGATCGATCAGACGCCGACCGAACTCGAAGACCCCGGCGAACAAGAGCCGCCCGAGAAGGCCATCGCGCAGCGCGGCGACCTGTGGCTGCTCGGTGATCACCGGCTGCTGTGCGGCGACTCGACGAACGCCGCCGACATCGCGCGTGTGCTCGACGGACGCAAGGCAAAGCTCTTCTCCAGCGACCCACCCTACTGTGTCGACTACACCGGCAACGACCGGCCGATCCACGACGGCAAGTCGAGCGGCAAGGATTGGAGCCACGTCTACCGCGAGATCGACATCGCGGACCTTGGGCAGTTCCTTGACGGCGTTCTGACTGCGTGCCTGCCGCATGTGGAAGACGCCGCGCCCGTCTACATGTGGCACGCGCACGTGCAGCAACCGACGATCGCCGCGACGTTCGAGCGCCACGATCTTCTCCTTCATCAAGTGCTCGTGTGGGTGAAGCCCTGCGCGACCTTCGGTCACGCTTATTACCGCTGGAAGCACGAGCCGTGCGCGTTCGGGTGGAAGCGCGGGCACAAGCCCACGCACGGTCTTGGGCAGCTCGAAACCGTGTGGGAAGCCGACTGGGACGGCAAGGCGCGCATCGCCACCTTTCACCCTACGAGTAAGCCAACGCGCCTGTTCGAGATCCCGATGACGCAGCACACCGAGCGCGGCGATGTGGTGCTGGAGCCCTTCAACGGCTCGGGCTCCCAACTCATCGCCGCAGAGAAGCTCGGGCGTCGCTGCTGCGCGTTGGAGATCTCGCCGCCTTTCGTCGACGGCACCATCGCGCGCTTCGAGCAGGCGACGGGCAAGCAAGCCACGCTTGACGGCGACGGCCGCACGTTCGCGGAGGTCCGCAAGGAGCGCTGCGAGTCATGACCGGCAAGGTTCCCGAGGACGCATTTGCGTACTACGTCGCGCTGGGATCCGAACGCTCGTACGAGGCCGTCGCGCGCAACTACGGCGTCAACAAGCGCACCGTCGTCCGTTGCGCCGATCGCGAGGACTGGCAGGCGAGACTCGCGGAGATCGAACGCACGGCGCGCGCGGCTGCCGACGCCAAGCTGGCGGAGGGCATGCAAGAGATGTCGCTGCGCCATCGAAAGCTACTGCTCGCTATGGCCAGCCGCGCTGCAACGGCGATCCAGACCTACCCGCTCAAGAGCGGCATGGAAGGCATCAAGGCCGCCGAGCTGGTGATCAAGCTCGAACGGCTGATCGCCGGCGAGCCGACGGAGTCGCGCACGATCAGCGTCGAGCAGGTCACGCGCGACGAAATGAGTCGGTTCCTGATCGAGGACTCCGAGGTCGAGGCGTGGGACGACGATGCGCGCGAAGGCGAGGGGATCGATGGCGAAGAAGCTCTCGAAACCTGAGCTGTTCGAGGCGCTGGGCTACAAGCCTCACGCGGGTCAAGTCCTCGTGCACCGTTCGACTGCGCCGCGCCGTGTGCTCGCATGCGGCGTGCGATGGGGGAAGAGCACCTGCGCAGTCATGGAAGCCTGCGCGGCGCTGCTGCAGCCGCGCGAGGCGTGCCTGGGATGGACCGTCGCGCCGACGCTGGACCTCGCACGCCTGGTCTTCGAGCGCACCGCGAACACGCTGCTCAAGAAGATGCGGCACCGCGTGAAGCTGTACTCGCCGCGCGAGCAGCGCCTGGTCGTCGTCAACCTCGGCGGCGGGCTGAGCGTGCTCGAAGGCAAGACGGCCGACAACCCAACTTCGCTGCTCGGTGAGAGCCTCGACTTCGCCATCGTCGACGAGGTGGTGCGGATGCGCGAAAGCGTGTGGACCGAGCACCTGTCTCAACGCCTGATCGATCGACGTGGGTGGGCGCTGTTCCTGTCGACGCCGCGTGGGCGGGACTTCTTCTGGCGGCTGTACCGCCGGGGCCAGAAGGGCAGAGACAAGGACTTCGAGAGCTGGTCGTCGCCGTCATGGTCCAACCCGATGCTCGATCGCGCGACGATCGAAGAGGAACGCGGTCGGCTGAGCGCCGAGTCGTTCGCGTCGCAGTACGAAGGGCAGTTCACGGGCGAGGACCCCGAGCCGTGTGATCGTTGCCACGGGCCGTCGCCTGATGTGCCGGGGATCTTCCTACTGCGGGACGGCGAGGAGATCGGGCGCTGCGCCGAGTGCGGTAAGTCCGTGGACGCTAGCGGCCGAACGATCGTTAGGCGCCGCTCGAACGGCTCCGCATCGGTGATGCTGCTCGAACTGTGCGATCGACGCGGCGAGCAGCCGACGATCCTCATCGCGCAGACCGCCGCTGATCAGCGCGGACCTCTGCTCATCCCTCCTGACGGAACCGCGCTCGAGGTCGGCGCGTAGCGGATTCCAGCGGAACGGACTTGCGTCGTGCGCGAGTCCGAGCCCCTGTGGCGACGCGGCGCGTGTTGCGCTGCGAAGTCCACGTTCGAAGTCCACGAGGTGATCCATGCGCATCAGCGATGCGCTGGCGATGTTCCTGGTGCAGCTACAGGCCGACGGCCGCAGCTCGCACACGATCAAACAGGTCGAGCGGCATGTGAGGCTGCTCGCTCGTTGGGCGGGCGATCCTCCAGTGGCGGAGTTGGGCCACGAGCACGTTGCGCGCTTCCTGGCGAGCGATGCGGTGCGCGAGCGCGCAGATGGGGGAGCGCGCAAGGCATCGAGCGCGAACGCGATCCGATCGAGCGTGCGGGGCTTCTGCGCGTTCGCGCACGGCGCGGGCTACGCAGCCAAGAACGCCGCTCGCCTCGTGCGACGCGCGCGCACACGGCCTCCCACGCCCAAGGCGTTGAGCGACGTGGACGCGGCCAAGCTGCTCGGCGCGCTTGCGGGGGCGCACGGTGCCGATGAGCTACGCGACCGCGCGCTGTTCACGACGCTCCTGCGCACGGGCCTGCGCTTGGGCAGCGCGCTGGCGCTCGACATCGAGGACCTCGACTTCGACGCGGGCGAGGTCCGCGTGCGTGCGCTGAAAGGCGGGGGCGAGGACGCGGTGGTGATGCCCGGCGACCTCGCGGCGCTTCTGCGCGAGCACATCGGCCATCGCGCGGGCGGCGCGCTCTTCCTCGGCTCCCACGGCGCACGCATCGGGGCGCGGCACGCTCGCCGTCGCCTCGCGCAGTGGGCGAAGCGGGCGGGGATCGCGGACGGCGCGCACCCGCACCAGCTTCGGCACACGTGCGGTCAGCGCATCTACCGCCGCACCAAGGACGTGCTCGTGGTCGCGAGCGCGCTGCTGCACCGGTCGGTCGCGTCCGCGGCGATCTACGCGCGGGCGGACAGGGCGGCGGTGCGGGCGGCGATGGGGTGACCTCCGAAACAATTCGCTGCCGTCGATCACGTGGGGCGAAAGCGGCCAGCAGCGGCCAGCAGCGGCCAGCAGCGGACAGCAGCGGACAAGAGCGGACAGTCACTCGGAACCAGCGAGTCATTGGGCAATGCAGAGGGTTGACATGCGTACTGCGATCCGCATCCTCCCTTTAGTACGCCGTGTTACGCGGCGTTGCGCACAGTCACTTTGACACGAGGGGAGTTGTGATGATCTGGAACCACCAGCCTTGGTCCGAGTTGCCCTTCCACGTTCGCTTCTGCCTGCCGCGCCTGCCGCTGGAACCTGAATACGTCCTACCGAGCGGGCTGACGCTGAAGCAGTTGGTTCGTTGCGCCCACGACCTGATTCCGCGGCTGCATGACCTCTACTGTCCGCCGCTCCTGCCCAAGGATCTGTTGTGCCTTCTTGGGGAGGCGCTAGCCAGCGTGCACTGCGTCTTGCCGTGTCGAGGCCGCGCTGGCGTCGACCTGAGCGATCTCGCCGCAGGCGCAGCCATAAACTGCACTTGGCTCGCCGCAACTGCGAATCTGGAGTACGCGCGCTACGCCGGCCTTGTTCGCACGATCCTGCTGCCAGGCGAACCGGACGAAAGCGTGGCGTTCCTTAACGAACTGGAGGACTGGGAGCGGAACGTGCGCCGCCCCGCTTACGCACGGCGTGACGAGGATCCGCGCTCGGCGCGCATCGACTGGTGCATCAGCGACCTCGTTCGGCGCACCTACAACCCGGACTACGAGAAGAGCGTGCGGCGGATCGAGCGCATCCTCGTCGACCACGCCGGCGGCAACGAGGGGCTCGCGGCCAGCCGAGAGTCGGTGGGCCGGAATCGCAGGGAGCGTGGATCCATCTGTGCTTCCTACGCGCGGATGATCATCGACCGCGGCCTGAACATTTGGGACTACTCCGGCGCGCGGCTGGTCATCGACCGCGCCAAACTGCGCGAAGGGCTCGACGACTTGTTGGAACGGGGCGTGGCTCGCAAGGCGGGCAGGTCCGAGGCCGCAGACAAGGAGTTCAATGGATCTCGAAGGAAGACGCGCTCGCGTAGGGCGCTGGAGTCGATCGACGGTGTGGAACTCGCCGACCCTGGTAGCAACGCGGAGTGGGCTCTGCGCCTTGCTCTTGAAGAACTCCGCGAAGCTCGTGACTACTTCGAGCAGCGCGGCGACCGCTGGTTCGCGGAGGCGTTACAGGCACTGAGCGCGAAGGCACTCGATGAGGACTTCGCGGTCGTCACGCACCGTGCAAAGCGGCTTGCGGCCGAGCTTCATGGACAGTCCCAGGCCGTCCGTGCCGCCGCGGCGTACGAGTTTCTCGGGCGGTCCTGCTCGCAGGAGGAGGTGGCCCAGGAGTACGGCGTATCCCGTTATGAGCTGCAGGCCCAACTCGCGCAGGCTGAACGGATCATGGAGCGTCTCAGCGCCGCTTAGAGTGGTGACGAAAGCGTTACGGAGATAGTTCGACAGCGACCCCCGTGCAGCGCACGTGGGGCATGCCGAACACCAACGAACCGACGAGTGGCCGCGGGCGGCCGGTCGAGTCCATCTACCTTCCGGACATCCTCGTCGCCGAGGAGTTGTCCGGCATCCTGCGGATGACGCCGGCCGGCGTGCGCGCTGCGCTCCGATCAGGGCGCATCCCTGGTCGCCGCGTCGGACGCCGCTGGCTGGTGAGCCGTTCGGCGTTGCTTGCGCACATCGCACGCACCCCGTCGCTTCGGCAGGTGAACCCGTGAGCGCCGGCTGGAAGGGCGTGCGGAAGGCCGAGCCCTGCCCCGCGTGCGGCGCGGCGGACCGCTGTGCTTGGAGCGAGCAGGGCTTCCTGCACTGCTTCCGGTCCAAGGATCCGCCGCAAGGCATGCGGTTCCACAAGGACTCGACTAGCGATGAACGTGGGGCGATCTTCGCCCCGGAGCACGTTTCCAGGCGCGCGGTCACGCCGGTCGTTCAAGCGGCCGACGGGTTCGACCTCGCCAAGCTGCAGGCGCAGTTCGTCTTCCAGTCCTCCGAGGCCTTGCGCCAGACGCTCGCGATTCAGCTCGGCGTCACCGCCGCGAGCTTGGTCGATCTGGAGGTCGGATGGGCCAAGCGATCCGACCTTGGTC
This sequence comes from uncultured Planctomycetia bacterium, assembly GCA_937952135.1. Lineage (GTDB taxonomy): Bacteria > Planctomycetota > UBA1135 > UBA1135 > WYBT01. The sequence goes on along the minus strand of CALFYL010000241.1, from coordinate 6,989 downwards.
TGCTCAAGGCGAACGGAGCCGCGTGGCCCGGCGACCGTCCCAAGTTCGCCTCGTCGTTCCCCGAGTACGACGGGCAGCGCTGCATCGTCGGGTTCTCGTTCAGAGCCGAGGACGGACGCAAGGGCTCGCCAAGCGCGAGAGCCGGCTGTCGTCGCGGACTGATCATCCCGAAGTCGTTCGACACTGCGACCGGCCCGGTCCTGGTCGTGGAAGGCGCGAGCGATGTCGCAGCACTGAGCGTGCTCGGCTTGCGCGGAGTTGGGCGACCGAACAACACGGGCGGCTGCGAGATGCTCGCGACGCTGCTCCGCGATGTCGGGGACGTAGTGATTGTCGGCGAGAACGACAAGAAGCCGAACGGCAGCCACCCTGGCCGCGAGGGCATGCAGAAGATCGCGAGCCACCTCGCCAGCGCGTGGTCGCGACCGGTGCGCCAAGCGATGCCGCCCAGCGATTGCAAGGACGTGCGCGAGTGGCTTCAAGCGAAGGCGGCCGCCGGACTCGACATCGAAGACTGTGACGCCTGCATAGCGGCCGGCAAGGAACTGCTCGAACTGCTGCAGGCGGCGGCTGAGGTCGTCGACTTCCAAGTCGACGAGCACGGGTCAGACGGAGCTGTGCATGCTCCCGAGGACTCCCGTCCCAAGGTCCACATTCTCGCCGGCGAGCTGCCTCAAGCTGCTGAGAAGACGGAGCGCCTGATCAACGGCGGGGATCCGCGCGAGCCGCGGATGTTCCAGCGTCAAGGTGCGCTCGTTCGCACAGTCCGCTTGGAAGAAGCCTCGAAGGGGCGCATCGAACTGGAACGTGGCGCGACTGTGATCCGCGACGCGGATGAGCCCTACATCCTCGATCAAGCTGCACGAGTCGCCCGCTTCATCCGCTACGACAAGAAGGGCGATCCCTACCCGGCGCATCCGCCCGCCGAACTCGCTCGGGCGATTCAGTCCCACGCAGGCAGCTGGCCCTTCCCGCTCCTTGCGGGAGTAGTCGAGGCCCCGCAACTGTTCGAGGACGGCCGCGTCCTCGAGCTCGAGGGCTACGACCCGGCTTCCGGGCTGGTGCTGCGAACACGCGGCGTTGCCTTCGCCCCGATTGCGCCGTCGCCCACGCAGGAGGAAGCCAAGTGCGCGATGCGCTGGATCGACGATCAGTTGCTCGCAGGATTTCCGTTCATTGACGACTGCGATCGCGCAGCGGCGCTGGCGCTGCTCCTGAGCGCCGTCGGAAGGTCGACCTATGCGCAAGGTCCAGCGTTCGGCGCGACGGCACCGAACCGCTCGTGCGGCAAGTCGACGCTGCTTCGGTTGGGCGCGATCTTGGCGACGGGCCGCGGACCGGCGTTGATCGACCCCGGTACGAACGACGAGGAAGCGGACAAACGAATCCTCTCCGTGTTGGTCGAGGGACACAGATTCGTGTCGTTCGACAACCTTCGGAACGCGGAGAAACTGGACACGCCTTCGATTGCCAAGGCGATCACGGAGCCGGTGTACACCGGCCGGCCGCTCGGGAAGACGGGCACGATCTCGCTTCCGACAGACGGCGTGTTGTTCGCGTACTCGGGAGTCAACCTCGAGCCGCGAGGCGACACAGTGTCGCGCTCGGTTCTGATCCGTCTCGATCCCGCGGTCGAGCGCCCGTGGGCGAAGCGCTGGGAGACTCGGGACCCAACGGAGATCGCGCTGGAGAGGCGTGGCGAACTCGTCGCGGCGGCGCTGACCGTGATCAAGGCGTTCATCGCTGCCGGGTGTCCCGACCAAGGCCTCGGTCCCTACCGCCTCGCTGGCTGGAATCGCGTGATTCGCAACGCGGTGGTGTGGGCGGGCTACGCCGACCCGCTGGCGGGCATGACCCAGCTTGAAGCCGGGGATCCCGAGAACGAGCCGTGCGCCGACCTGATGGCCGCGTGGAGCCGTGTCTTCGGCGAACGTGTCGTCACGACCTCCGAAGTCGTGGCGGTCTGCAGCGGCGCGAACGACGACCTGAAGCAAGCGCTGCTTGTGGTCGCCGGAAGCGGTCGCATGGCCGATGCGGTCGAACCGCGTCGGCTCGGGAAGTTCCTGGCGCGCTACGAGCGGCGCGTCGTGGACGGGCTCCGCTTCATCCGTATGGGCGAATCGGGCACCCGGGCGCGGTGGGCCCTCCAGGCGGTCGAGCCAACTCGCAGTTTGACAGTTTCCGCAGTTCCACCAACCCCTTATCACGCGGATGCGGGCGAGGGAGAAAGCGATGGATATGAGTGTGATGCGCGCGCGTGCGCACGCGATATAGAACGACGGGGCGAGAACTGCGAAAACTGTCAAACTGCATCGTCGACGGACTCCGAGCGTGATGGCGCGCCGAGCGAAGCTGACGGGGACGCAGCCAATGGCGAGGCGGGCGCGGCCGGGCAGCGGGGTGCTGGCGCTGACCCCGAGGTCGGCTGCGAGGTCGGGGACGGCGTTGAGGACGACGAGTCGGGGTTCATCGCATGAGCTCCGCTGCCGCACTCGTTGTCGAACTGAGCCAGATCGGCGTGAAGCTCGTCGTGAAGGACGGGCGGATCTACTCCCAACCGCCGCGTGGGCTCTCTCCAGAGCTTCGCGAGCGCGTGGCCGCCCAGAAGGCCGAGATCGTTGCGCTGCTCACGCGCCACGAACGGCCCGGCCCGACGGCCGCGTGTTACGGGTGCCGCGGGACGGAGTTCTGGGCGCTTGCGGCTGTCGGCCGCTGGATCTGCGCCGCTTGCCACAAGCCCGACCACCCGACCGAGCAATTGGCCTGGGCTCGGGTTCGGCCGCCCGCTTCCCCGTTCGGTCCCGGTCGCCCCGACATGGACTGCGCAGTGTGCAACGGCACCGGCATCGAGCGACTCCTGAACGCGCGCTGGACCATCTGCGCGTGCAGCGAGCAGGACTTCCACCACGACCCGGATCGTCGGCGCGACGCGCGAGGTGCGTCATGACCCGCGCCACCGTGATCGCGTTCCGCCCGGCGCGCCCGTTGGACGTGGCGGCCGGCCTGCTCGGCTTCGCCCGCGTGCAGGTCGGCGAACTGCTCATCGACGGCGTCGCGATCAGGCGCGCGCGGGACGGCAGGAATGTGATCAGTCTGCCGTCGCGCAGGGACCGGAGCGGCGTTGAGCACAGCCTCATCGCGCCGATCTCCAGCGCTGTTGGTCGCGACATCGAGGCGCAGGTCCTGGCGGCGCTTCAGGCGCGGGGAGAGCTTCGATGATCCGCATCATCGCGCTGCTCCTCCAGGCGCTCGTGGCGTTCGCGGTGAGCATCGGCGCGCAGTGCCGCCCCGAGCGCGTGGGCTCGCGTCTGGCGGACGCTGATGCGCTGCGGAGCACGCGGGTCTACGGCGCGGCAGACGGCGTTGTAGGCGCGCACACGCGGCCAGGCAGACCGGCTCGGGGCCTGCCCGCGGGAGTTGGAGTCCCTGAACCGACCTCCGTCGCAGCCTCGATGTCGTGTACGGCGGTGCCGCGATCGACCGTCGCTCAGGCGGGTTGCGCCGGGCTCCATTCGCGGACTCCGTCGCCCCGTCGGGCCTGCCCGGCCGGCGACAGGCCGCCGCGCTCCCGCCTCGCCTGGCGCGAACCACCGCGCTCAATGGCAGCCGGCGGTGGCGGATCGGGGACGGGTTGGCGCTGGTCCCATTCTTGTGGTCATCGGACGTTGGCGCGCGGACGGCGATCGGATCGGAGGCGTCATGAGCGCAAGGCATGACGACGACGACCTCGGGCGCGACCACGTGCCGACTCTCACGTCGCTCTTGATCGTGCTCATCGACGAGACGCGCGCGACGAACGCGAACCTCGTGGCGTTGCGCGAAGCGATCGAGCGCGGGGGCGCGGCGAGCAAGACCAAGGACGCGTTGATCACGCCGCGCGAGTTCGCGGAGATCTTGGCGGTCGATGAGCGCACGCTTCGGCGCATGCGCTCGGGCGGCGAGCTGCCCAAGAACGTGGGCGCGGCGAAGCGCCCGCGATGGCGTCGCTCCGATGTCGAAGCGCACCTCGCGAAATTGAAGGCAAAGCGGTCGTGATCGAAGTCGCACCTTCACGTCGCAGGTCGGCCTTACACGTGAGAAGCGCGGGCTTCGGCAGCATTGCCTCGCGGTGTTCGGGAGGTCGAGCCCACATGCGTTTGTCGCCGCGATGGTGCGGCGCGCAACCACAACGCATTGACCATGACCCCCAAGAAGATGACCGCCTCGATCACGCTCGCCGAACTCTCCGAACGCTACCTGCAACACCTGGAAGCCGAGGGGCGCTCGCGCGGCACGGTGTTCTCGTACTCGATGGAGTTGAACGTCGCGCAACGCGAACTCGGCGCGGATCGTTCGATCGGCGCAATCTCGCGCAGCGACATCGAGACCTACAACGCGAGCGACCGCGTGATGAAGCTGCGCTCGGGGAAGCCGAAGGCCGCCCCGTCGTACTTGAAGACGCAACGCGTGTTGCGCCTCGCGCTCGCGTGGGCTGCGCAGACGGGCTTGATCGCAACGTCGCCTGCCGAGCCCGCCGACGAACCCGACGCCAAGCCGAAGAAGCGCACGAAGAAGGACGACGCGGCCGCGTCCGAACCCGCGCCCGCCGAGACGAAGGCCAAGCGCAAGCGTCGCGGCGCGATCGTGCTCGAAGTGTCGCAGCCCGAAGCGGAAGCGGCGGCAGACGTGGCCGAAGCGATGATCGCCGCGAGCAATCCCGAGAGCGCCGCGTAGTCGTACGAGGCGCACGCGTGGCCGTCGATCTCGCACGCCGAGGTCGGCGGCCGCGCCGCTTCACGGAGATGAACCCGTGATCCAACGACTCGGACGCGCGCTCGGGCCCGGCAAGCTCGCGCTCGTACAGCGCGGGGCGGGCGCGGCCATGTGGACCCTCAAGTGGACGGACGCCAACGGCGTGCGCCGCCAGCAATCGCTCTCGACCGACAAGCGTGTTGCGCAGATGCGCGCAACCGAAATCATCCGCGCGCGCGACATGGCGCTGCACGGGCTCGGCGCGGTCGCTGGGCAGGCGATGGACCTGGGCGAGCTGATCGAGAGCTACCTCGCCGACCTCGGCACGCGCGCCAGCGACGCGCACGTCACCAACAGCCGACAAGCGCTCGCGCGCATGATCGAAGAGCTGGGCGTGCGCCGCGTGATGGACGTGCGGCCCGCCGATGTGCTGCGCGTGCGCGCCCGGCTGCTCGATGGGGGCCTCGCGCCGCGCACCGTGAACGTGCACGTCGACCGCCTGCGCGCCGCGCTCAACTGGGCGTGCGACGCCGGGCTGATCGCCGAGAACCCGCTCGCGCGCCTCAAGCGCTTGCCCGACGGCGAGGCGCATCAGGTCAAGCGCCGCCGCGCCATGAGCGATGACGAGATCGCGCGCTTCCTCGCCGCCGCCGAGGCCGACGATCGCGAGAACGAACGCAAGCTCGCCGTCAGCGTGGAGCGCGGTCGTACGCGGGCCAAGCGCTCCGGCGGCGTGCGCATCCCGCAGGCTCCCTTGTGGCGCTTCCTGATCGAGACCGCGTGCCGCTACGGCGAGGCGCGCGCGCTCACCTGGGCCGACGTGGACCTCGCGACGCGCGTGGTCGCGCTGCGCGCCGAGACCACCAAGGCGCGTAGGGCGCGCTCGCTGCCCATCACGCGCGCGATGGCCGCGGAGATGGACCGGCTGCGCGAGCTACGCCAGCGCGCAACAGGGCGCGCCGTGCGGCCCGTGGAGCCCGTGTTCGTCTCGCCCGAGGGCAAGCCGCTCTCCGCGCCCACCAACAACGCCATGCGCGTGCTCGACCGCCTGCTCGCCGCCGCCAACATCGAGCGCGTCGACGCCCACGGCCGCTCGCTCGACCTGCACGCGCTGCGGCACACGGCGGCGTCGAGGATGGCGCGCAACGGCGCGCCGCTCGCGGTCACGCAGCGGATCTTGGGGCACTCGGACCCCAAGCTCACGGCGCGCGTGTACCTGCACCTGGGCGTCGAGGAGATGCGTGGGGTGGTGGAGCGGCCCGAGGCCGCTGAAGGCCATTGATTCGGGCGGGCCCGTGCGTCGAACTCCGCGCACTGCGCGCGTAGCATGAGTTGAAATGTCGAACTTCAGTGCATCGGACCTGTTCCAAGTGGCGCTCCCGGTGCGGGAGGCGGCAGACCGCGACCGGAGTGCGATCGTGGAGTATCTGCATCAGTACCTGTGCACGGGCGTGGCTCCGGTTGCACCGCGACTGGAAGCTGCCGCACGTCAGATTCGCGATGACAACGGCCGCGAACCGCTCGGCCAAGCCGCGTGGAAGTGGTCTGAGCTGACGGGTAAGTACTACGGTTGCCCTTTCTGGAGCGTGGCGGCGTTTCGCCTCGTCTCAGGTCTGGCCGAGCGGCGCCCCTTGGACCGACTTCGCGCCGTCTGCGCGGCGGCGTCCAAGAAGAATCGCGAGCCCGACTCGATTCAGCACGAGCACGTGTTTCGGCGCGAGCACTGGCGGCAGATGATGGCAGTGTTCGTGCGCAGCGCCGAGCCGCTGTCTGTAGCCGACCTAGTCGACCTGCTTGATCGGTACTGCGTCGGCTGCGTGGTGACGCGATCAGAGCACGAGCGGTTGGGGGTCCAGCCGAGCGATAGGACGAACCCGTGGAAGCGCTACTCGGGAACGTCCATCAAGCTCGTAGACAACCCCGCATGGCCCCAACGGCACCGCGCGTGGATTGTCGAGGCGGGGCTTTTGTAGTTGGCCGCTGCCGGTGATCTGCAACGTGGGGCTGACGAGCCGGGTGTACACGCACGTCGCGATCGAGGAGAAGCGGGGGGTGGTCGAGTCCGGCGGCGCGCCGTCGCTCGGCTACCATGCCGACCCGTGAGCGCGTCGCACGCCGCCGTCAACACGAGTTGCACCAGATGACGAACGAGGACATCGAGAAGGCGGTGGCTCGCGGCGGATTCGTCCTCGGGGAGTACACCACCAACGTAGGGCCGGCGGATGATCGCTTCTTCGTTCTCATCTCCCCAACTTGTG
>CALFYL010000240.1 GCA_937952135.1 uncultured Planctomycetia bacterium | reverse complement strand
TTGAAGTAGTGGCCCGTCTCGAGGTGGCTCGAGAGCAGCAGGATCACCTTGGCGTTCTCGTGGTCGGGCGACGGCCGGTCCGCGCCGGTCCACAGCGCATAACCCAGTCGCGCCGCGGCGCTGCACACGTTCGTGTGGCTGTTGTGGCCGTCGACGCCCCAGCTCTGCAGGACGCGGTCCATGTAGCCGTCGTGCCCCGGCCGTCCGACGTGGTACATGACCTCGGTCTTGCGGTCCTCGACGATCGCCGCGCGGATCTTCGCCGCGAACGTGTCGAGCACTTCGTCCCAGCTCGTGCGCTCCCACTTGCCCGACCCGCGCGGCCCGACGCGCTTCATCGGATACAGGATGCGCCCGGTGTCCTTGATCTGGTTGAGCGTCGCCGGCCCCTTCGCGCAGTTGCGCCCGCGCGAGCCGGGGTGGAACGGGTTGCCCTCGACCTTCTGGATCGACAGGTCCTTCTTGTCGACGTACGCCACGAGCCCGCACGCCGCTTCGCAGTTGAAGCAGGTCGTCGGCACGAGCATGTAGTTGCGCTCGACGCGCTTGGGCCAACTCTTCGCGTCGAGTTCGACCCAGTTGTCCCACTTCGCGGGCGGCGGGAAGTTCTCGGGTGAGGTGATGCGCAGCGTGGCCGGATCGTGGGGGCTCATGGAGGGGCGGTACGTTACCGCAGTCGAGCCCTCGCGACGGCAGCCCGCGGAGGTTCCCGTCCACGTTGCGGCGGCGCCTCAGTACAGACTGGAGATGGAGTTGTCGCCCCACCCCGACTCGAGGCCGTTCATCGAGTCGTAGGTCACGTAGAAGATGGGGAACGACGCCGTGAGCGCCAAGCCGACCGACAGCCCGCCCCACGGCGTCGGCGTTGCGCGGTAGCGGGCCGAGCCGGCGACGCCCCGGATCAGGCTGCGCACGATCGAACCGACTCCGCTGTTGGTGACGTCGATCGATGCCCCGACGGCGAAAACCTCCCACAACTCCCCATCCGGGGGCGGCCCGAAGCCGATCGAGATCGCCGCTGAGCCGTTGCGGTAGGCCTGTTGCGAGGTGCGCATCTTGAGAGTCCGCACAGCGGGGTGATGGAAGTCGCGCACGGACTCGAAGTACTGTCCCATGACCTTCGCCGCGCCACCGCCGCTGATCTGGAGGGACACGCTCGGTTGCGGGGGGACGCCTGGCGGGCCGTTGTCCTGCCCGAACACGGCCGCCGCGGAGACCGCGATGTTGGGAACGCTGCGCAACACGGCGCTCACGGGCGACGACCAACTCAGTCCCGTCTCGAGCAGGAACATGCCCCGGTACACCCCGTGACCGCCGACGATCGAGAGCGTGAAGTTGAAACTGGCGCCGAAGCCTCCGGAGCCCACCGGCAGGATCGCGCCGACGCTGACCTGCCCTCCGAGGGCGCGCGTGTTTCCCGGCGGAGTCCCGAACAGGCCGCTGACGACCAGCTCCAGAGCGCTCGGGTAAGCCTGCAGCGCAATACCCGCCAGGATCCCCGCGATCGAAACGGCGACCGAGAGTCCGCCGATGCTGAAGGTTCCCATTGGATCGCGGAAGCTGACCGGATTTCCGTTCCCGTACTGGTAGGGGTTCCAAGTCAGGCTGACCCCAGCGTGCGGATCGAGCTGATCGGGAGTCAGGAAGCGCCCAGCCAGCGGGTCGTAGAAGCGCGTGCGGAGGAAGTACAAGCCGAGCTCGGGGACGAACAACTCGCCAGCGAAGCGCAGCGAAGTGAGCGCTCCTCCCGCGGTCTGTTCGCCGTACGCCTTGAACGCGTAGGTCTCCTCGATGGCGCCGCTGGCGTTCGTGATGAAGCGCACACTTCCCGTGGGGTCGCCATGCACGACGTGCGCCGCGCCGTCCCAGATGCCCAGCAGCGAATCGGCGTACACATAGCGCCGCAGGAGCGAACCGGAGGCGTCGCGCTCCTCCAGCAGCCTGGGGATGCGATCCACCGTGTCCCACAGCAGCGTTCGGACCTGACCGTTCGTCTCCACCCGCCGGATCAGACCTGCGTGGTCGTAGTCGATGTTCACGATGGCCGCTGCGGCGCCGGTGCGCTCCATGCGAACCAGTTGCCCACGCGCGTCGTAGAAGAACTGCTCGGCGGAGGACGCGTTCGCCCGCGACGTCGGGCGACCCGCCGCGTCGTAGGTGTACAGCGAGAACACGCCATCCGAGACCAGACGCATCGTCCCGTCGTAGCTCAGCACCCGCGATCCCGACTGCGTCAAGCTCCAGTCCAAGTCGAACGCGTACGCATCGCTTCCCGCGTCGAGCCCCGTGCGCAGCTCCGATGCCAGTCGTCCCGCAGCGTCGTACTGGTACTGGACCGTTCGTCCGACCTCCGTGATCTGGAGCAGCTTGCCGCTCGGATCGTAGATGTAGGCCGAATTGCGCAGCACATTGCCGCCCACCGCGGTCGTCAGCCCCGTGACGGCGCCGCGCAGGTCGCGCACCACCGAGGTCGTGGAGCCATCGGGCGAATCCACCGAAGACACGCGTCCCGCGAGGTCGTAGTGGTAGTGCGTCGCCCCGAGAAGGGAGTCGTTCACGCTCCCGAGCCGCCCGTTGGCGTCGTACGTGTAGCTGGTCGTACCTGAAGCCGTCTGCAGGGACGCGCGCCGACCGGCGGCGTCGTACGTGTACGCCACGAAGCTCCCATCCGGATAATCGACTCGGTCGATCATCCCGTCGCCTCCGTAACTCAGCGCCGTGGTGCGACCTGGTTCCTCCACTTGCGTGAGTTGTCCCGAAGCGTCGTAGTTCCGAGTCTCCGGAGGTCCGCTCGACAGTAGGGTGCTCGTCAGCCGGCCGGCCGGGTCGTATTCGAAGCCGGCCGTCTGACCCGAGGGGTCGGTGAGCAGCGTCAAGCGGCCGTAGGCGTCGAGACCGCGCGACTGCATTCCGCCCCACGGATACGTCTGGCCGATCAGTTGGCCCTTCGTGTTGTACTGCAGCGACCACTGCGAGCCTCCCGGCGTCGCGGCCGTGACGAGATTGCCCATGGTGTCGTAGGTGTAGGTCGTGACCCCTCCTGCGGAGTCGGTGACGGCCGTGAGCTGGTCCGCAGCGTCCCAGGCGTACTCGATGCGTGTACCGAGCGGATCCTCCATCGCCGTCATGCGCTCGAGCTGGTCGTACTCGGTCTCGATCTGCGCTCCGTCCGGCAACGTCGTGCGCGCGATGTTGCCGCTCGGGTCGTACTGGAACAGAGTTGTGTGCCCGAGCGGGTTGGTCGCACTCGTCAGTTGTCCCGCAGCGTCGTACTGGTTCACGGAGACGCCGCCGTCGGGCGCGGTGACGTGGGTGACGCGCCCGAGGAGATCGCGCGTGTAGAGGAACGGGCCCTCGCCCGCGCGCTGCTGCGAGGCGATGCGACCCGCGGAGTCGTAGACCATGCCGACGGTCGCGCCGTTGGCCAGCATCACGTTCGTCGGCCGGCCGGTTGCATCGAGCGTGCGGGTGACCGTCAGCCCGCCCGGGCTCGCGAGGGAGAGCAGCCGTCCTTCGGCGTCCCGGCTCACGGCCGTGACGCCGCCGTCGAAGTCCTGGAACGAGAGGATCGCGCCCTGTGGGTCGTAGACCGTCTGCTGTTGATCGCCGAGCGAGTTGACGGCCGAAGCCGGCAGTCCCGCCGGATCGTAGGCCGCAACGCCGCTCGTGCCGTCCGGCAGTTGCGCTCCGACCAGCCGGCCGTTGGCGTCGTAGCTCCACCCGTACTGAACCGTCTGCCCGCCGTATACGAAGCTGCGCGACGACGGCTGGCCATCCGGACGGTGCTGCAGTTGTGTCTGCCGTCCCAGCGGATCCGTGAAGCTGGTCACGTTCCCCGCGGTGTCGAGGCCGAGCGTCACGGTCGCGCCGCCCGGCAGAGTCGTCTGCGTGAGTTCGCCGTCGGCGCGGTAGGCGAACTGATACGCGGCGCCGCCAGCGCCGATCACCTGGGTCAGGTTGTTGTCGCTGTCGTACGTGAGCGACGTGGTCTGTCCGAGTCGATCGGTCGTCGAGATCAGGTTTCCATTGGCGTCGTAGCTCCGTGCCGTCGTACCGCCGAGCGCGTCCGTTTCGGTGAGCAGCCGACCGTCCGAGTCGTAGGTGAAGGCATGCACGGCCCCGAGCGGGTCCGTGCGCGTCAGCATCCGCCCGTCGGTGTCGTAGGTGAAGCTCGTCGACTCGCCCAGCGCGTTCGTCGTGGCGATCAGATTGCCCGCCGCATCGAAGCTGAAGATCGTCGTGTTCCCGAGACGATCCGTCACGATCTGCTGGTTGTTGACCGTGTCGTAGCTGATCTCGACGCGGTTCCCGTCCGGATCGATCATCGCGACGATCTGGCCCGCCTCGTTGTAGATCAAGGTCCCCGGCGTGAACCCGCGCGGGTCGATCACCCGCACCAGGTTGTGGGCTTCATCGTAGACGAACTGCGTCGCGTTGCCGGCGAAGTCCGTGACCTCGGTCAAGTCGCCGCGTGCGTCGTAGGAGTACGTGCGTGTGTCGCCGTTCGGGTTGGTCAGCGCCGTGATGCGCCCCAGTCCATCGCGCGTCCAACTCACGCCCGCGCCCGCCGAGTGCGAGATTCCACCGACGCCGAACGTGATCACGTTGTTGTTGCTGTCGCGCAGAGTCGCCAGTCGGTAGCGCAGGGGTGAGCCGTCCTGCACGAACGTCAAGGTCCGCCCGTCGGCGAGGTCCAGCGTGTACCCGCTCGGGTTGTAGAGCTCGACGCTGCAATCGAAGAGCTGCACGGGCCCGCTGCTGTTCAGCACCGGCTGCACGAAACACGGTTGGTCGTTCGGCGTCAGAGTCGAGGTCGTGCCCGCCAGTGCGTCGAAGAACGCGCCGTTGAGGAAGTCGATCGGCACGAGCTGTTGCGACGAGGGATCGGGCCGCATGCGGAAGCGGTGCGCCGTTCCATCCGGGAGGAACACGTTGACGCGGTGGTCCTTCGACGGGTTGAGGAAGTAGGTCGGGAAGATCGTGCCGACCTTCTGGATCTGCCAGTCGGCGCCCATCTGGCGCGTCGTCTCGAGCTTCACCGAGTCGGTGTCGAGCCGCCAACCGACTCCGAAGTCGCCCACGGTCTTGTCGGCGCCGTCGTAAACGCGCCGCACCGAGATCGGCAAGCCGACCACGTCCACGAAGCCGTCGAGGAAGGCGAACGACAAGTACCCCGGCGCGCGTTTCACGGCGTCGAGCTCGACACGCACGCTGGGCGAGCAGGCGCTGTTGCCCCAACTGTCGTTCGCGCAGACGCGCAAGTCGTAAACCCCGGGCGCGAACGCGCCCGGAACCAAGCGCCCCAGAGTGCTCGCCGTCACCGACGTGGTTCCGGTGGCGAAGGTGACGAACTGCGAACTGGCCGCCGGAGCGAGCTGCAGCTCGAAGAGTGTGAGGTCGGTGTCGCTCGCCGTGCCGATCACGGCGACCGCGTCGCGAAGTGTCGCGTCCTCGACCGGACTCGTCAGGGCGACGACCGGCGCTCCGTTGTCGACCGCGCTGCGCGCTGAGAAGTACGCTCGATCGCTGCTCGTCAGTCCGCTCGCGTCGCTCGCAGCAGCACGCGCTTCGAACAGCCCTGCGGCGCTCGGAACGAACGAGGCGTTGCCATTCACATCGAGGGCCACCGGCGCGCCATTGACCGTCAGCGTCAGGCTGGTGACTCCGACGTTGTCGCTGGCGGTGACGGAGATCAGCACGTTCTCGCCGATGTCGACGACCGTCGGTGAACAGACGACCGAGACGTTCGGCGGAAGGATGTCGACACCGCCTCCGATGGAGATGTCCAAGTTCACGGGCGTCGCCGGCGGGACGCTGGTCCCCGCGACGGGCGTCTGGGCGGCCACCTGTCCCGGCGAGAACGCCGCGCTCTGAACGGCCGTGAGCGAGCCGACGCTCAGTCCGGCTGCGAGCAACGCATCCTGTGCGGCGCCTTGCGCCAGCCCTACGACGTTCGGGACGGTCACCTGACCCGACGCGGCCGTGACCACGACTTCGTCGGGCACTGAGAACTCGAGGCCGTCGAAAACGATGAGCCGCACGACGTAGGCGCCCGGCGCGTCCGCGACGAAGGTCGGAGTCGGGTCGGCTGGGTCGTCGAGCAAGGCGGCGCTGCCCGGGGGAATGCTCGTGAAGGCCCAGTCGAAGGCGAGCGGTTGGTTTTCCGGATCGCTCGACCCCGAGCCGTCGAGTTGAACGGTCGCGCCGACGGACACCGACTGGTCGGGGCCCGCGTCGGCGATGGGGTCGCCGTTGAACGGCGAAACCGTGATGCGCGTCCGGTCGGGGACCACGCTGTCGAGCTGCCCGTCGTTGACCGTCAGGCTGATGACGTACATGCCGACCAGGTCGGGGATGAACGTCGGGCTCACCGTGTTGGCGTTGAGCAGTTGAGCGTTGTTCCCTGGCGGTCCGCCGCCGAGGGTCCACGAGTAGCTCAACGGTTGTCCCTCGGGATCGAACGAGGCGCTGCCGTCGAGCAGCGCCGAAGCGCCGAGTTCGATGGATTGGTTGAGACCGGCGTCCGGGATCGGCGGCAGATTGCCTGAGCCCAGCGCCTGAATCGTCACGCAGGCCGCGCTGCTGAGTCCGGCGGCGCTCACCAGCGCTCGGACGCGGTAGGCGCCAGCGACATCGGCCTCGAAGGACGCTTGGGGCGTCGAAGCACCGCTCAGCACGGCGCTGCTGCCGGACGGTCGCGACACGAACTGCCAATCGAAGGCCGTGATCGCGTTCGCAGCCACCCTCGAGACCGTGAGGTCGAGCGTGACCAGTTCGCCCACTTGCACCGAGCGATCCACGCCTGCGTCGACGAAAGGCGCCGCGCCAGCGTAGGGACGGACGTCGACCAGGATCAGGCCGGCGTCTTCGCCGCTCAGCAGCAGGGAAAGGGCATTGTCGCGCCGATCGGCGAAAAAGACTCGCTCGACGATCGGCGAGGCGGCGCTGATCTCGTCGCCGAGGAACAACGACACGCCGTTGAGGTCGATCGCTACGCCGTCGATTCGCTGCGCCCGATCGCGGTCGCCATTGCGAACGCGCACGATGTAGGGGGCGCCCAGATTCGGCGTCGGAAAGGACTCGTCGAAGGTCTGCGGATCGCCGGGAGTCCGGACGAAAGTGACCGGCCCGTAGCACGGGGCGACAGCTTGGGCCGCGCGGGCCGAGTGCCCGAGCGTGGCCGACACGACGGCGAGCGCCATCATGGCGAGGGTTCGGGACGAGCCAAGGAACGACGCGAACACGGCAAGGATGAAGCGCATCGGGCAGCCTCTTGGAACGGCGAAGCGGCGAGTCGCGTTCGCCATGCGGGGAAGCGGAGGGCGAGTCGAACGTGAACTTCGTCCCGCGCGAGACGAAGCACTCCTGCATCTCGAACGACAGTCCCTGGTTGAAGTGACAACAAAAGTGGAGAACCCGGCGAAGTGGTTCGCCGCGCCGGATGAGTCTTGGCGCTGGTGCGCCGCGCGCGGCGTGCGTGGGGAGCAACGCCGCCGGGCTACTTCCCCGAAATCGTCAGTCCCAGTCCGACGATGAACGGCGTCCGCCGGGTGCGCGCCGACAACGGGCGAGGCGGCGCCACTTGTCATGTCGCGCCACGCGAGACCCGGAGACTCTGCCGCAGGCGCCATGTCCCGCCGTCGGCGAACGCCACGACCGCTATAGCGAAATCCGCCACCTGACGTCGCCCGGCGGCTTGACCCACGAAGTTCCGCGAGACGCGCGCGAGCTCCGTGGCATCGGAGGGCGCGCGGCCCCGCAGCTCGGCACTCTCGAAGTCCCGTTCAGGCTCCTGCTGGTCGACCTGGCACTGCGGATCGCGCTCGAGAGCTTCGCGGCCATGAGCCGGACCCGCGAGCGAGCTCGAGCCGCGACTCGCGACGGTGCGTGCCTCGGCCAACGACAACTCGCGCGAGACCTTCGTCCACCCGAGCGCCGCGTTGAACCACCGGCAGATCGCGCTTCCGACGCGCGCGCTCCGGCACGCCGACGCGGACTACACCATCGAAGCGCACCGTCCCAGTCACGCCGTGGTCTACCAGAGCGCTCGCACCGATTTGCTCGACCTCGAAGAGCGTGGGCTGCTGCGAAAACGACGCGTCGGGCGCAAGTTCGTCTTCTCGGCCGTCGGCGGACTCGAGTCGAGGCTCGAGCGCTTGCGCTGCCGCGTCACTCCAGAGTGTCGAGCGAGGGTTCCGCCGCGGAGGTAGCCTGAGCCTGACCAAGGGAGCTGCGGGGCGGCCGTACGGCTCTCGAGAACGGGGAGGTCGGCATGTTCCGCTCGGCTGGTTTCGGCGCGTTGGGTTGGATTCGTCTCGCCGCCGCGACGGCGTGTCCCGCGGAGTTGCTCGCGCAGAGCGCGACGCTCGTTCCACCGAGCGCGATCGCACTGGGCTGGTTCGGTCACGGCGTCGGCCTCGATTCCGGGCGCTTGGCCGTCGGCGCGCCGTTCTCCGAGGACCCGAGCGGTCGGCACACCGGACGCGCGTACGTTTATGAGCGGGCGGGCGGCGCCGTGGTCGTTGGCGCGGAGTCCGAGGGGCCGGGGTCGATCCTCTAGGGCGCGGCGTACGTGTACGTGAAGAC
>CALFYL010000239.1 GCA_937952135.1 uncultured Planctomycetia bacterium | reverse complement strand
GCCGTGAGCGAGCCGCCAACTGCGCTGCCGCGAGAGCGCTCTCGCGCCGTCGGCGCACGGAACGCGAGCGGGGCGCTCCGGCCAGCGAGTGACCTGCGAGCGCCCCGCGGAGCGAGCGGACCAGCGTCTCCGAGGATCGACGAACCTCGGATCGTCGGGCCGTCGAGCGAATCAGGGTCCGGTCTTGGCGAAGTGCACACGCCCTCGCGCCGCGATGCCGGTCCCGATGGAGGAGATGCTGACGGTGTAGCTGCCGGCGGAGACGACGCTGTCGACCGCGAGCAAGTGGAGCGTGGGGCTGTCGCCCGCGGCGCCGAGCGCGCTCACGCCTGAGAAGTACGGACTGCCGCCCGGCGTGAAGCGCGCGCGCCACAGATCTCGTCGCCCGAGCGACGGGTCGGGATCGGTCGGCGGCGCGTAGTTCCTGACGTGCACGTCGGTTCCGTTCGCGTCGAGCGCGAGATCGGCGGGGATGACGTCGTAGACGTTGCCAGTGTCGAAGACGTAGAGCTTCTGATTCGTTGGCGTCGCCGCGGCCATGTCGATGCCCTGAAGGCTCGCGGCCCAGATCGGAGTGCTCAAAGGTCGGATGCCGCCGATGGTGAAGCCGAAGGGTTTCGGACCTCCATCGTCGATGGCGAGGATGGCCGCCGAGTCGGAGCAGAACGCGAGATCCGGCCGCGCGAAGGGAGAGCCGATGAAGTTCGATTGGTCTGCCACGAGGGACGTGTAGACGGGCATCGCGCTCTCCACGTCCTGAATCACGATGTCGAGGCCCGGCGAGAGCGACGTGATCGGATTCAAGAGTCCGGTGTGCACCAGGGCGTACGTGGTTCCACCGACTTCGGCGACGGCGAGGTCGTGCGGGAGATAGCCCGACGCTCCCTCGAACGAGCTGATGAACACGGGCGTCGACGAGATGTCCCAGATCTCGATGAAGGCCGACCCGGTCACGACGTCGTGCCCGAGCAGCACGGCGCGCTCGTTGGTCAATTCCACCGAGTCGACGGGCACGGCCGGCGAGCCGTAGGTCCGATCCAGGTTGGGATTGACGGGCGAGTCGAAGCGCGCGCCCGTGGCGAGGTCGAAGACCGCGAATCGATCGTTGAACGTGACGACGGCCTTCGTTCCATCGGGTGTGATCGCGACGTCGTGCGGACGAACGGACTCTTCGGGGCCGCCGAACTCCTCGATGGCGACGTACGAGAAGGTCGGCGCCAGCGCGAGGATGTAGACCCACGCATGCGGCGCACCCGTCGAGTCACGCGTCGTGACCACGACCGCGCGATCGTTGGTGAGCGCGACGGAATCCGACTGCGGTCCGGGGTAGCAGGGGCTCGGTGAGGCTCCCAAGGAGACCGGCATGCTCGTGGCCAGCTCCTGAGAGAGGTCCAGAATGTGAGCGAAGTTGCGATGGTTGACGACGGCCTTCGTTCCGTCCGGCGTGATTTCGACGTCGCTCGCGAGCCCAGCCGGAGAGTCCAGCCCATCGTTGATGGTGAAACTCCCAACGCAGCGCGGCGGACCGCCCGACAGTCGCAAGACGTCGATCTGGGTCTTCCTCTCGGGCATCGGCCCGCTCGGAGTACCGGCTGCGGACGAGCCGATGACGACAGCGATGTCGTTGGTGATGGCGATGGCGTCCGAGGTGTAGCCGACGTTGATCGCGCCGTAGCCTGCGTAGCTTCCGCAGTTCGCAATGGGCATGCGCGTGCCGGTCGCCACTCGCCACACCGTGATCTGGTCCGTCGTCGGCACGGCCATGGCGCCCGTCGAGCCGGCGCTGCGCACGACGGCCAACTGACCGTTGGGCGTGATGGCCACATCTTGCGGAGCGAGTCCGATCGAGGCCTCGGCGATGAAGGTCGACTGCGGCGCTGCGGCCGCGTGAGAAAGGAGTAGCGCGATTCCGGCGACGCCGGCGGCGCCACGTTTGGCGTGAGTGGAGCTCATGTCTCGAGGTCAGCTACAGGTTGGGTTGGCCATGGTGAGAGGACACTAGGCGCTGCTCGCGCGTGAGTCCGATCGAGATCGGCTCTCTAACGGCGACCAGCGCCTCCGGCGGGACCCGCGCGCCGCAGCGCGAGTGACTTGTGAAGCGCATCGACGTCGTCGGGTTCCGCTGCGCTCAGACCGAGCGCGCGCCGCAGACGGTTCAAGAAACCTCCGAATTCTGAGCGGGCCGGTGTCGCGCCGAGCGCTGGCGGCGCGCCGCGAGCTCGAGAGCATGTCGAACGGCGTTCGGCGCCGATCGACGAGTTCGAGTCGAGTGCGCGAGGCTCTCGAGGACGGCGCAGCCGTCACGCACTTCGCGCGTGTGAACACATCCGATGAATCGCGGACGAGTTGCGTGGTCGTTCACGCTCGATGGATCTCGACCGCTCGGTTGTAGTGCGTTCGGTTTGCGATCGCTTTCCCGCGCGTTCTGAGGCGATGCGCGCGCTCGTCCGAAGCAGAACGGAACTCGTCCTTCGCGCGACGAAATCTGTTCTTCGCTCCGGTTACTGCGTCGCAGCGCACACTAGACCGCGTCGGCGCACTGCGACCGCTCGGGTCGCTCGCAACTGTGGTGCGCAGCGGACGCGGCGGAATGATGCGCCGCCTTCCGCTCGACTCTCAACACCAACCTTGGAGATCACATGAGACACAGCTCGACTCGATTGGCCAGCGTGCTGCTGATCACGTCGGCGCTCGCGGGGCCCGCATGGGCCGGCGACTGGTACGTCGACGCGATCAACGGCAACGACAGCGCGAGTGGGACCAGCCCTGCCAGCGCATGGAAGACGATCACTCACGCCGTGATCGCAGTTCCTCCCGGCGGCGTCGAGACGATCCACATCGCCGAGGGCGTCTACAGCGAGTCGACCGGCGAGGTCTTCCCGATCCGGCCCGCGCCCGGGCAACAACTCATCGGCGCGCAGGGGGCTCAGCGGCCGATCTTGCAGTCCACGAGCGAGGCCAGCGCGCTGCTGAGTTTTCGCTCGCTCGTAGCGCAGCCCCGCATCTTCGACGCCCAGTCGCGCGTGGAGCGACTCAACCTGCGCCGAGCCAACGTCGGTATCGAGATGTTGTCCCAAGCTGGCGAGGTGAGCCCGACAATCGTCGACGTGCGCCTCGCGCGCTTCACGGTCAACTCGATCACTATCGAGGCAGCGGGCGGCGCGAGCGCTCCGGTGTTCGAGCGGGTGGAAACGCGCGACTCCTTCGAGTTCGAGTTCTCGCCGCTTCTGGTGACCGGCTCAGGAGTCGCTGTCGTGACTGCGCGCGACTGCTTCTTCGGCGAGTCGCTGGGGCCGGCGGTTCGACTGTGGGCCGCCGCGCACCTGGACTTCGCTCGTTGCACGCTCGAGGCCGCTGACGCGGGGTTCGAACTTCTCGGCGGCTCCCAAACTCAGGTGCGCCTCACGGACAGCACGATTGCCTACTGCGATCGAGCGTTCTCCGGCGGCGGTGGTGAGTACGTGTTCACTCGCTGCACCATCGCGAACAACGGCTGGCCCAGTGAGGCCGGCTCGGCCACGTTGCGGTACGACCACTGCATCGTCTCCGAGTCGGGCCCGGTCGTGTTGACCTCGCCGTCCGCAACGGTGGAGGCGACTCGCTCCTTCATCAGCGATGGGAGCTTCGACGGCGTCAACGGCTGCTTCTCGGGCGACCCGGGGTTCCGCGATGGTCCGAGTGGTGATTTCCGCCTGCGTTGGGACAGTCCCTGCGTCGATGCCGCGTTCGTCAATGCGCCGGTTGGCGCACGAGACTTGGTCGGGAGCTCACGCGGAATCGACGGGAACCTGGACACACTCGGAGCGACCGATCTCGGCGCCCTCGAGTTCCAGCCGTTGGAGTTGGTCACCTCGGGTTCCATCGCGAGCCCGTTGCGCCTCGAGCACTGGGGCCCGCAGGGCGCGCCCACGGTCGTCTATTGGGCGCGTGCGGGACTCGTCGGTGCGCAGTCGACGCCGTTCGGCGCGTCCGAGCTGGACCAACAGCTCGCGCGGACGTTCCGCGTGACGACGGCTGGCGCGGGCATGCCGAACGTGACTCAGCGTTGGATCCCGAACCAACTCGCGCTCGTCGGCCACACGTTCTCGTTCCAAGCGCTGACCGACTCGTCGGCTGCGCCGCTCGGGAAGGCGCTCACGAACGGCGTGGAGTTCACTGTGGTTCCCTGAGCGCGAGCGCTGAGGCTTCTGCGCGGCGGATCTCCGCCTGAGCTGGAAGCGAATCCGTCGAGGTGCGCGAGCTGTCGCGCACCTCGACTCGTTCCAGGCTGGCGTCGGAAGCGGCGCATGCATGAGCGCCGTTGAGAACGCAGCTCGATGCGGTGCGGAGCGTTGCTCGAGAGTCGACTAGAACCGCATGGGCAGCAGCATCGGCACGCGTCGCCTGTAGTCGCGGTACGAGTCGCCGTGCTCGGCGAGCAGCGAGCGCTCCTCGACCTGGATGCCGACGAGGATGTAGCCCGTGCACATCGCGGCGAAGAACAGGTGACCCATGCTCATGACGGGCGTGGCCCAGAAGGCGAGCAAGAATCCGAGCATCAGGGGGTGACGCACGAGGCGGTAGAGCGAGCGCTCGCGGAAGACGGGCGAGTGCGCCGGCTTGCTGAGGAAGTGGCGCACGACCTGGCGCACGCCGAACAGCTCGAAGTGATCGATGAGG
>CALFYL010000238.1 GCA_937952135.1 uncultured Planctomycetia bacterium | reverse complement strand
GTTGCCGTCGCCGAGGAACGCGAGCAGCGCGAGGCCGGTCATGCCGACGTCGTTGTTCTGCTCACCGACGTCGGTGCAGACCGTCGAGCCGATCTTGCCGCAGTTGGCGATGTACCCCGCCGACTCCCAGACGCCGTCGGCCGACTGGTGCCACTTGAGCCACTCCAGGCCGTCCTTGAGCGCCTGCTCGACGCCCGAGCCGCCGCGCGCCTTCAGGTTGCGCCGGCCGCCGAAGCGACCGCCGAACTTGCCGCCCGCGCCGCCGCCGATGCCGATGACGTCGTTGAAGGCCTTGCTGTCGAAGGGCGAGTCGGCGCTGAAGTCCGGGTCGCCCTGGACCGCCTCGAAGTCCTCGTTGGTGTCCTCTTCATTGTGGTCGGACACTTCCGCGTCCTTGAGGATCGGCTCTTCGGTGGGCTCCTCCTCGAGCTCCTCCGGCTCCTCCGGCGGCGGGTCCTCGAAGACCTCTTCCGGCGGCTGGTCGATGGTCGCCTTGATCTCCTTCGCGTCCGACTTGTTGAACTTGTCCCACGGGATCGCCAGGCAGATCAGCACGATGATCACGTGCGCGGCGGCCGAGATCGCGAGCCAAGGCGCGCGTCCCATCCAGTCGTAGAGCACGTCATTGAAGGTCTGTTCGCGCTCCCACGGCTTGGGGAGGGACGACTCGATGTGGAGGTTCGACAGGTCGGGCTGTTCGTTGGCCATCGCAGGGCTCCGTAAGGCGATCGGGCGGGGCGGGGGCGGCCTCTGGCTCCAAAACTTCTTGGGCCAAGTTTCTCGGTGGAGAGGGCCGCCGCATCGACCTGGACGAGGCCGGAGGATGTGGCTGAAGGGTCTAGGCGGAGTCGGGAAGGTCGGTGAGACAGGCGCCGGCGCGGGACGGGCGCATCCCGGGAGGGGTGCGGAGGGGGCCGTCCTAGGCCAGTCGGGGGCTAAACGCAGGACTTGCGAGGGGGTTCAGAGTATAGCGACGCTGTTCGGTGCGGTCGACGAACGGCGCGGCGCCGAATCCGCGCGCTCACCGCGCGCCGAGCACGCGGGCGTAGCGGAAGTAGACCTCGAGGCAGAGCACGCCGAGCGCGGTGGTGTAGACGCGGCCGCCGGCGTGGCCCCAGGGGTCGACCTTCGCGTCCCACGAGCCCTTCTCGTCGCCGTCCTTGCGCTGCGACTTGACCACCGCGGCCTCCATCGCCTTCACCCACTTCGACCAGTGGTCGCCGCCCATCTGGTACATGGCGTACGAACCGTAGTACCAGTAATAAAAGTCCGCGCCCTCTTCCTTGGACGGGTCGGCGCTCCACGCCGGGAGCCTCTTCGCGAGCAGGTCGGCGTGCTTGCCCATGATCGGCGTGTCCTTGGGGGTTTGCCCGAGGAACACGCGGCACAAGAGCCCGACCGCGGTCATCGACTCGCCGCGGCTGGGGTTGAAGTTGTCGTTGATGCGCGCGACGCGCGACGAGGCCGAGCCCACCGATTTGTAACCCACGCGGGCGGTGCTCGGGTCGGTCATCTCCTCGATCCAGTTCAGGGCGCCGACGAACGACTCCTTGTCGACCTTGAGCTTGGCTTCCTCGGCGCTCTTGAGCGCGAACACCATCCAGCCGGTGACCGACGTGTCGTTGTCGCCGTCCGGGCGGTCCGAGTAGCGCCACGCGCCGTACGGATTGCGCGCCTGCATGATCACTTCGACCGAGCGCTGCGCCGAACCCTTGATCAGCGGCGACTGCGAGAAGTAGTAGGCCTCGCACATCGCGAGCGACGCGATCGCGTGGTTGTACATGAAGGCGTGGCCGATGCGGCCGCCGAAGAGACCGGTGTCTTCCTGGTGCTCCTTCAGCCACTTGATGCCGCGCGCGACGTTCTCCTTGTACGGACCTTCGCGGGTGGTGTTGCCGTCGCCGAGGAACGCGAGCAGCGCGAGGCCGGTCATGCCGACGTCGTTGCTCGCCTGGCCTACGTCGGAGCACACGGTCGATCCGATGCGCCCGCAGTTCGCGGTGAAGCCCTCGGCCTCCCACGCGCCGCTCGCGGACTGGTGCCAGCGCAGCCACTCGAGCCCGTCGGTGAGGGCTTGCTCGACGCCGGATCCGCGCGGCACGCGCGACTTGCGGTTCCCGCCGAAGCGCTCTCCGAACTTTCCGCCGGGAGGGCCGCCGATGCCGATCGCAGGGTTGAAGCTCGGATCGTTGAAGGGATCCGTCGAGTTGACGAGTGGATCGCCCTGCACGTTTTCGAAAGGCTCCTTCGTGTCGTCCTCGGGGTGGTCGGCGATCTCCGCTTCCTGGAGCTGCGGCTCCTGGGGCAGTTCCTCCTCGATCTCGACGGGCTCCTCGGGCGGCGGATCTTCGAACTGGTCGATCGGCGGCGTCTCGATCTGACTCTGCAGCTCGACCACCTTTGCGCGTTCGAACTTGTCCCACGGAATCGCGAGGCAGATGAGCACGACGATCACGTGCGCGGCGGCGGAGAGTGCGAGCCAAGGCGCGCGTTCCATCCATTCGAAGAGCGCGTCGTGGAAGCTCGCCTCGCGCTCCCACGGCTTGGGAAGCGACGATTCGATCGGAGAAAACGACACATCGGGTGCTTGCAGGGTCATGGCGAGGCTCCAAATGAGCGGGCAC
This sequence comes from uncultured Planctomycetia bacterium, assembly GCA_937952135.1. Classification (GTDB taxonomy): domain Bacteria; phylum Planctomycetota; class UBA1135; order UBA1135; genus WYBT01. Next base: position 10,855 of record CALFYL010000238.1, on the reverse strand, counting down.
GAAGGCGCCGCGAGGGAGGCGAGAGTGCTTGGCCTCACGAAGTGCGAGTCGCGCGAACGGCGGAGTCGACACTCGAGTGCTCGAGTTCGACACGGAACTGCGCACAGAGTTGCGCACAGAGTTCCGCATGGATTTTCAGGCCGAGTGCGGCGAAAGCGCAGGAAGGCCGCTGGCGTTCGAGACGGAGCTTGTCCGTGTGGGAGTTCGCTCGTCCGGTACGGAGTCTGCGCTCGTGCCGCGCGCGCGGCGCCGTTCGAAGGCTCGTGGAAAGGGGAACGCGCGGCGAAGAGCGTCGGTTCAGTTCAACGTGCGAGGGCTTTGCGCACGCTGGCGCCGCGGCCAGCTCAACTGGCGCGAACTCCGCGCGCGGAGATTCAGCGCTTTGCCGGCCGCCGGAAGTGCTCGGGCGGCCAGACGAAGGCGGCGTCGAGCATGCGCGCGAGCTCGCGGTCGCGGCGGTAGCGGCTCTGCACTTCGAGCAGGCGGTTGCGCAGGTCTTCCTGGGCCTTGGTGCTCATGAAGTGCACCTCCGGCTGCTCGCGCGTCACGCTCGAGACGATGCGGAAGCCGACGAGCTCGCCATCCACACGCTCGGGAATCGGATCGGAAACCGACTGCGGCGTCGCGCTCGCGACGAACTCGCCGACGTCGGGGAGCTTCTCGATCACGAATTCGAGCGGCAGATTGCGCTCCCAGCCGTCGCGCGCCTTGGTCGTCGAGTTCGATCGATCGCGCACGAGCTCGGTGAAGTTCGCCCCGCTGCGCGCCAGCTCGACGACCTCGTCAGCCTTCTCGAGCGCCGCCTGCGCGCTCCCGGCTGCGTTGACCGACACGAACACGTTCTGGAAGTGGACCATCACGGGCGCGAGCTCCGCCTTCGTCGAGCGCTCGTACTCGAACAGCAAGCGGCCGGGCCGAACGTAGCGGTCGACGCTCGGCCGTCCCGAGGCGCCCGTTTGCCGCCCGTCGACGGCGTAACCCCACAACTCGCGGTACGCCGCCTTGCGCTTGATCTCCCGCAGCTCCACCGGATCGATGTTCTTGCGGCGCAGCTCCTCGCCGAGGTCGACGATCCCGCCGTACTGCTCGATGTTGTCCTTGATCGAGTCGTCGACGTAGCGCTGGACGATGTTCTCGTCGTAGCCGAGTTCGCGGCCGCCCTGCTCCATGAGCAGCAACTCCACGTTCTCGTAGAACGTCTCCTGCAGCGCGCGGTCGAGCTCCTGAGGGGTCGAGTTCGGCCGGTTCTTGCGGCGCAAGTCGTTGATGAACTCGCGCTTGGTCACCGCCTCCTCGTTCACCACGAACTGGATGCCGTTGATCGCATCGGCGCGCGGCGGGCGCTTCGACGCGGGCGCCGGGGCCTCCTGCGGTTTGTCTGGCTCACCCTGCGCGCCAGCCTGCGGCGCGGGTCGGGCCGCCGGGTCCTTGCCCGCGTGCTGAACCGGCGCCGGGGCCTGCTCCGCCGGCGGAACGGCGGGCTGGTCCGATTGGCACAGCGCGAACAACAAGGCGGCGGGCAGCATGAGTGCGATTGTCGGCCGCGCGCGGGCCGCAAGCAAGCGTGCGAGCGCCGCTCAGGTGCGCGCGGGCCGCGGGGCGCCGCCGAGGAGCTGGTCGAGCCAGCGCGCGGAGGCCAGCGGCTCGCGGAAACGCGTCGGAATCACGAGGTGCGCGACGCCGGTGCGGATCGGGCGGAAGTCGACCTTCGAGCCGGCGAGCGCGTGCTCGAGCGTCACGCGGTCCTTGAACTCGAGCACGTACACGTCGCCGCGGTGGCTGATGCGCGTCACGCCGAGCGTCGTCGCGCGCGCGCGCAGGCGGAAGCTCTCGAGCAGCGCGAGCGCTTCCGGCGGCGGGCGGCCGAAACGGTCGCGCAGCAGCGCCTCGATCTCGAGCGCGGCTTCGTCGGAGTGGATCGTCTCGAGTTGGCGCAGCACGTCGAGCCGCGCGTGCTGCGTCGGGATCCACGTCTCGGGCAGGAACGCGCGCAGGCCGAGCTCGAGCTCGACGCCCGCCGAAAGTTCCGCGTCGGTCGCGGCGCGGTCGGGGCCGAGGCCCTGGCGCACGCGTTCGACGGTCTGCTTGAGCAGCCGGCAATAGAGGTCGTAGCCCACCGCCGCGATGTGCCCCGACTGCTGCGGGCCGAGGATGTTGCCGGCGCCGCGCAGCTCGAGGTCCTTCATGCTGATCGCGAAGCCCGAGCCGAGCTGGTGCATCTCCTCGAGCGCCTTCAAGCGGTCGCGCGCGATCTGCTGCATCGGTTTGCGCGGGTCGACGAGCAGGTAGCACCACGACTTGTTGCCGCTGCGCCCGACGCGGCCGCGGAGCTGGTGCAGCTCCGAGAGCCCGTAGTGATCGGCTTCGTCGATCAGGATGGTTCCGGCGGCGGGGATATCGAGGCCGTTCTCGACGATCGTGGTCGCGACCAGCACGTCGATGTCGCCGCGCGCGAAGGCGTCCATGACCTCGTCGAGCTGTTTCGGCGCCATCTGACCGTGACCGATGCCGTAGCTGCACTCCGGCGCCAGTTCCTGCAGCGACCGCGCGAATCCGACGATCGAGCTCACACGGTTGTGCAGCACGAACGCCTGGCCGCCGCGGTTCTTCTCGCGCAGCAGCACCTCGCGCACGAGCTCGGAATCGCCGCGGTCGACGAGCTTGGTCTCGATCTCCTGGCGGCCCGGCGGCGGCGTGGTGAGCGAGCTGATGTCGCGCACGCCGGCGAGCGACATGTGCAGGGTGCGCGGGATCGGCGTCGCGGAGAGCGCGAGCACGTCGATCGACTCGCGCATGCGCTTGAAGTGCTCCTTGTGCGTCACGCCGAAGCGTTGCTCTTCGTCGATGATCACAAGGCCCAGGTTCTTGAACGTCACGTCCTTCGACAGCAAGCGGTGCGTGCCGATGGCGATGTCGACTTCACCGCTCGCGATGCCCTGCAGCGTGCGCTTCTCGTCCTTGCCCGTGATCGTGCGTGAAAGCGTGCCGATCTCGATCGGAAAGTCCGCGAGGCGCGTCTTGAAGTTCAAGTAGTGCTGGTGGGCGAGCACGGTCGTCGGCACGAGCACCGCGACCTGCGCGCCCGCCGCCGCCACGCGAAACGCCGCGCGAATGGCGATTTCAGTCTTGCCGAAGCCGACGTCGCCGCACAGCAAGCGGTCCATCGGCCGCTCGCCCGTCAGATCCTCGCCGATCTCGCCGTCGGCGTGCGCCTGGTCGGGCGTGTCGACGTAGGGGAACTCGGCGATCATCGAGCGCACCAGCTCGTTGTCGCACTTCCACGGCGTGCGGCGCTTGAGCTCGCGCTTCGCCTGCACTTCGAGCAGGTCGCCGGCGAGGTCGAACAGCGCGCGCTCGACCTTCTCGCGCCGCTTGCGGAACGACTGGCCGCCGATCTTGTCGAGCGCCGGCGCCGCGCCGCTGCCGATGTAGCGCTGAACGAGGTCGATGCGCGTCGCGGGCACGTACAGCGACACTTCCTCGGCGAAAATGAGGTGCAGGTGCTCCTCTTCGCCCGCGCCGCGCGCCATGCGCACGAGGCCCTTGTAGAGCGCGAGCCCGTGCACCGCGTGCACGACGTAGTCGCCGGGCTTGAGGTCGAAGAACGACTGGAGCGCGCGCGACTTGTGCACGGCGCGCGCCGTCGAAACCCGCCGCGCTCCGACGAGGCCGACCAGTTCGTGGTGGTCGACGACGATCAGCTTGAGCGCCGGATAGCGGAAGCCCTTGGCCACCGAGCCGACGCGCATCTCGACGTTCTCGACGCCGCCCGCTTCGTCGATCACGGCGCGAAAACGCTGCTGCTCCGCTTCGTTGCGGCACAGCACGATCGCGCGCGAGCCGTCGGAGGTCGCTTCGCGAAGCAGCTCGGGCGCCTGGCGAATGCCGCCCGAAAGCGCCTGCACCGAGCGCGTGTCGAAGTTGAAGTCCTTGGCCGGCAAGCTCTGCACGGAGATGCGCCGCCGGCCGTCGAGCGCCTGTCGAAGCTGGCCGAGCGCCTGCTGGTGCGACGCGGATTGAATCGACAGTCCGTTCGCGCGGTCCTCGATGCGCAGCGGCTCGACTTCGACGCAGATCGCCTGGTGGGGGAGCAGCAGCGCGGGTTGCATGCCCGTCGAATCCTCGACGCCGCCCACGTCGCGCGCGAGGCACACCTCGATGCGCTCGAGCTTGGCGACGCTGGTCTGTTCCACGGGGTCGTACGTTCGCAGCGACTCGATCTCGTCGTCGAAGAACTCGACGCGGATCGGCAGCTCGCTCGCGAAGGGGAACAGGTCGAGGATCTCGCCGCGCAGCGACACTTCGCCGGGACGCTCGCAAAGCGGCTGGCGTTCGTAGCCGGCTTCGACGAGGCGCTTGAGCAGGTGCTCGGGCGGGACCTTTTGTTTGAGCGCGAGTTCGAGCGCGCTGGCCGCGAGCTCACCGGGCTTCGGCAGCGGTTGCAGCAGTGCGAGCACGGAGGCGACGAGCACGCGCGGACGGTCCGCTTGCGGCCCGGCGAGTCGCTGGGCGACGTTCAGGCGTTCGCGGACCGCGCGCGCGTCGGCGCCGTCGAGCCGCTTGCCTGCGCTCTCCCGCGCCGGAAGCCGCGTCGGCGGCGCACCGAAATTCGCGAGATCGTCGGCGAAGGCCTCGGATTCGGCCTCGGTCGACACGAGCACGATCCACGGGGCCTTCGAGCGTCGCGCGAGGCCGGCGACGAGCAACGCCTGCGCGGAACCCCACAATCCGCCCGCGCCGACGTGCGCCTGCGCGCCGAGCCTGCGCTCGATCGCCGCCAATTCGGGGATCGGCAACTGGGCCGCGTCGAGCACCGCGGCGGGCTCGGGCGCGACATCGCTGGCGCTGGACATTCGCGCGAGTGTACCCAGCCGCGCGCCGGCGACCGTTACGGCACGTACGTGAGCTCCAAGGCCTCCGACAGGAACGTCGTCTTGCACGACGGCGGATCGCGGAACCAGCTCTGCACATACGCCTTGGCGCCGACCGTCCAGGGGTTGCCGAGCGCGGTCGGATTCGCGAGCTGGTAGGCGCTCCAATCCAGGATCAGCGCGCCAGTGCACTGTCCGACGGCGCCTCCGGAGTTCTGCGGGAACGTGCGCTGCGTCGGCGACTTCACGCAGAAGGCCGTGTTCGCGCCTGTGCACCAGGGCAAGTTCGTCGCGCCGCTCACGCCGTAGAAGACGATGCCCGTCTTCTGACCTTCGACGTTCGACACGTCGATCGTGCACGCGGCGCTGTTTGCGACGTTCGGGTTCGAAGTGGCTTGGATCGTCGGCAGGCAGCCGTTGCTCGTCCCCGAACCCGTCGGCGCGCAGTACGGCGTCGGCTGCGCGAGCGTGCACGTCTCGATCGTCAGATCCCAGCGCACGAGCGTGCCCGTGTCCGGCGAGAAGTCGTCCGACACCGACAGCGTCCACGCCCCGTTCGGCGCGAGCCCGACGAACATGTCGAGCGGTCCTTCCGGCGAGAGCAGCGGCGCCGCGACGAGGTCCACGTAGGCGTAGTCCGTCACCGGAACCGGCGCGTCGACATCGAACTGCGTTCCGTTGTACACGTCGTCGAAGTCGTTGCCGTTGTCGGTCGAGAGCGCGACGGTCACCCCGTTCGGCGCGATGAGGTGAAGGTCGAGGTCGTTCGACCACGTGTGCGGCACTTCGACGTACACCTTGACGTTCGACACCGTGCCCGTGAGCCCCGACACCGCGATCGCGTCGGTCACGGTGGCCACGTCCGGAACGGGCAGGTTCGGAGTGCTCGAGAACGTCGTCGTGCTCGTTGCGGGCAACCCGCCGATCGTCGTGAGGCCGAGCGACCACGAGTTCAAGGTCCCCGCGACGAGCGCCGCGTCATCGGTGATCGACAGCGTCCACGTGCCGTTCGGATTCTCACCGCGGAAGGCCGCGAGCCGGCCCTCGGGCGCCACCGGCGTCGCGGGCACGTTCGCCGTGAAGAGGTAGTCCGTCACCGGGTCGTTGACGTTGTCGTCCCACGTCGTGCCGTTGAAGATGTTGCTCGTGAAGCCGTTGTCGGTGGTGAGCGTCACCGTCGTGCCCGCCGGCGAAATCAAGGTCATGTCGATGTCGGCGTTGAGCGTGTGCGCGATCGCGGTGAACACGTCGACGTCCCACAGCAGCCCGCTTTGACCGGCCACGTTGAGCGCGAAAAGCGTCGGCGGCGCGCCGCCCGCGTCGGGGATCGCGCCGGTTGCGCCCGCGAAGCTCGGCTTCGACGGAGCGCCGGGATTGGCGATGGTCGTGACGCGCAACTCCCAGCGATCGAGCGAGCCGACGCTGCCGGCCTGGTCGTCGAACACCTCGAGCGTCCACGTGCCGTTCGGGTTCTGGCCGAGGAAGTTGTCGAAGGAGCCCTCCGGCGAAAGCTCGGTGGCGACGACGTTCGCGCTGAAGATGTAGTCCGTCGCGGCCACGGTCGAGCCCGGGTTCCACAGCGTTCCGTCGAACACGTTCGCGAACGATCCGCCGCCGTCCGTCGTGACCCAAACCGCCGTGCCGCTCGGCGAAATCAGGCGCACGTCGAGGTCCGCCGGGCGCGCGTGGGGGAGCTCGGTGTAGAGCTCGACCTTGGCGATGTACGCGCCGGGGCCGGCGAAATTGAGGGTGTCGACGAACGAGCCTCCGTCGGGAATCGCGGCGTTGGGCGTGCGCACGACCGTCGTCGTCGAGCCCGTGGGCGCGGAAGCCAGCGCCGAGACCGCGAGCGACCAACCGTTCAGCGAGCCGGTGTTGCCCTGCGAGTCGTCGGCGATGCGCAGCGTCCACACGCCGTTCGGATTCTCGCCGCGGAACGCGCTCAAGCGGCCTTCCGGGCTGAGCGGCGTCGCCGTGACGAGGTTCGTGAACGCATGGTCGGTCACCGGCGCGTTCACGTTGTCGTCCCACAGCGTTCCGTCGAACACGTTGTCGTTCACCCCGCCGTTGTCGGTCGTGATCGCCACCGTCTTGCCCGAGGGCGCGATGAGGTGGAGGTCGAGATCGAAGCACGCGGTGTGCGTGATCGCGGTCGTGACGTCGATGTCCCACAGCGACGCGCCGAGGCCCGACACCGTGCAGGTGTAGGTCGCGAACGAACCGTTGAAGATCGGCCCGCCGCTGCCGTTGAACGTCGTCGTGGTGGTCGGCGCGGCGCCGCAGGTCGGCGCGAGGATCGCGTTCGGGGCGCTCACGCCGTGCAGCTGCGGCGCTTGGAACTGCTGGGCGTGGAGGGACGTGGTGGAGACGAGCGCGGCCGCGAACGTCAGGCGGGCCAGGGAGGCGTGCTTCATCGCGAGGTCCTTTCGGGGATCCAGCGGCGCCGGAGGGGGCGCGCGGACGCAGCATGCTAGTCGCCGAGCGCCGCCCGTGGGGCGCGAGCGCGAAGCTTCATGCAAGCTTGTCGGCGCGTTCGTCGCGCGGGACGGCCTCCCCGCGCTCGAGCGGGAGGCGCGGCCGCGGATCGAGAACGAGCAGCGCCTCGAACGCGGCCCAGCGCTCCGCCTCCTTGCGCGTGCGGCCCCACGCGCTCGGAAATGCCGTTTCGCCGATCCGCGCGCGCACCAGGAACGCTCTCGCGTGGGCGCTGCCGCGCGCTTCGAGCTGCTCGTAGTGCGGCAGCGTCGACCAGCGCGACTGCGCGACGTGTTGCAGGCGCTGCTTGGGGTTCTTCGAGCCGTACTCGGCCGCGGCGTACTCGATCGTGTCGCGCAACATCGCGAGCGCAACGCGCCGCGCGGCTTCGATCCCACCGTCCAGGTAGACCGCGCCGAGCATCGCTTCGAAGAGGTTCGCCAGCACCGACGCCGGCAACGCGCGGCTGCGCAACCCCGGGCCGACGCGCGCGAGTTGATCGAGGCCGAGCTCGCGCGCGATGCGGCTCAGGGTGGGGCGCGAGACGACCACCGCCTTGATCTCGGTCATCTGGCCTTCGCTGAGCTCGGGGAGCAGCGCGAAGAGCTCCTCGGCGACGACGAGGTCGAGCGCGGCGTCGCCCAGGAACTCGAGCCGCTCGTTGTCGCGCGCTTCGTGCAGCGAGGCGTGCGTGAGCGCGAGATCGAACAGCTCGGGGCGCGCGAAGGTGTGGCCTTGGAACTGCAAGCTAGTGCCCTGCTTCCGAATTTCGTCGCATATCTCGGTGGCATCGCCGCCCCTGGCGGCGTTGCTGCGGTTCGGCGACCTGATCAGGTCGCCTGGAATCCTCGCGCCTTGCCAGGAACGCCGATTCCAACGACATCTTCAACGGACTTCGGAAGCAGGACACTAGCCGCATTTTACGGCGCGGTCCGCCTAGACTGGCGGGCGTCGTGAACGACTATTCCCCGCGAGAGCACGACCACCTGGTCGAGCCGCTGATCGGCGGCCTGCACGCGGCGCCGAAGGCGCGGGCGCCGGGGCTGTGGATGTTCGTCGCGGCTTGCGCGGGCGTCATCGCGATCCGCGCCTGGTTCCTGGCGGCCAGCTGACGCCCGGCTCACTCGTCTTCGACGAGTCCCGCCGCCGCGGCGCGGTCCACCAGCCACAGCAGCTTGCCGTTGATCGGCGTGACGAGCCCCGCGGGCAAGTTGTCGCGGCCCTGCATGACCGAGCGCAGCGCCGCCGACTTGTCGGCGCCGGCGATCAGGAACATCACGCAGTGCGCGGCGTTGATCAGCCCGGCGGTGAAGGTGATGCGGTGCGCGTTGAGCTTCGCGACGTGCGTGGCGACGACGAGCCGCTCCTGCTCGCGCAGCGCGGTCGTGCCGGGAAACAGCGACGCGGTGTGTCCGTCGGCGCCCATGCCGAGCAGCACGACATCGAAGCGCGGCGCGTGCGGCGCGAACTCGCGTTCGAGGTCCTTCTCGTACTCGCGCGCGGCTTCGTTCGGGTCGCGCGACTCGCCGCGCACGCGGTACACGGCGCCGACCGGGCTCTTCGACAGCCACGCGTTGCGCGCCTGGCCGAAGTTGCTGTCGGGGTGCTCGGGCCCGACGCAGCGCTCGTCGCCGAAGAACACGTGCCAGCGCGAAAAATCGGCGCGGTTCCCGCTCGTCGCGAGCCGCTCGTAGAGCGCCCTCGGTGTCGAACCGCCCGACAGGGCGATGCGGAACACACCCCGATCCGCCACCGCCTCCGCCGCGTTGCGCAAGATCTCCTGCCGCGCGCGCTCCGCGAGCGCAGCCAGATCGGCGAGGGCGACCAGTTCGACCCGGTGCGGCGACATGGGCGCGAAGCCTAGCGTGCCTTCTGGCGGCGTGCGATGGACGGATCGGCGGAACGCCGTCGGTTGTGCGCGTGCCGCGGTCTCCACCTACCAGTCGACAAAGCTCACTGCCGTCGAAAGGAGTACACCGTCAGCGCGTCCAAGTTCCACAGCACAGGGGCAACCTCGACCTCTCCGTCCCCGTCGAGATCCCCTAGAAAGTGAGCGTCGAAGAGCGGGCCGCGAAGCTCGGTGAGAGCGTGTCCCAGGTCGCCGGAGATGACCTCGGCTCCCGGAGAGTTCCAGTGTCGCTGCACGAGCCAGTCTTCGATGCCGTCACCGTTGACATCGCCAAAGGCGCGTCGAATCCACTCTGGTTCCGCCTCCGCGTATGGGATTGGCGCAACCCGGATCAGCGAGCCGTCCGCCGAAGAGTAGACGCACAAACCTCGTCGGTGCTCCGCCGGTGGGCTCCGCCAGTCGACGAAGTCTCGCAAGCCATCATCGTTGCAGTCTTCGACGAGCTCCAGCCTGGGCTTTCGGCTGCCTCGGAGGCGATCGACCGTGCTTCTCCAGATCCGCTCGCCGCTCCTTGCGGAGATCGCATCGACGACCTCCTCGACACGACTTGTCCACGAGCGCACCAGCAGGTCTCGCACGCCGTCTCCATCGATATCGCCGGGGCTCACCATCGACGTGCCGTAGCCCTCGGCCTCGTGATTGCCTTCGGTGTGGCCGCTGAGAACTGCCCCGCTTGCGGCACTGACGATCCACACGCCGTAGGGCGCCTCGCGCGCGTCGAATGGCAAGCCGCCTGGATCGGCAACGGCGAAGTCGTCGACGCCGTCTCCATCCACGTCGTCGAGCCCGCAGAGTGAGCTTCCGAACCAGCAGGTCGATCGGCTCGAGTGTCCTGGACACGACAACTCCCAGAGCGTTGTTCCTGTCTTGCCCGACAATGCGAAGATGGAACTCACTCCGAAGGCGTTGTGGCACCTCGTGACGAGGTCCCGCACCCCGTCCTGATCGATGTCGCCGACGGCCACGATGCTCACGCCGAATTCATGCTCGTGATGAGGGCCACGAACTTGCCAGAGGAGTTCGGGCTCGAAGCAGGCCAGCGGCGGGTCCGTCGACTCGACCGCCCCCTGGACCGGTACGGGCGAGGTCGACTGGCACGCGGAGATCCAAGCGAAGATTGACCAAGCGGCGCTGCGATTCATGCGCGCACGTTACGGCTGAGTCTTCGCGCGCGAGCAGCGTTGGCGCGACCGGTCAGTGCGTCAGCGCGAGTTGGCGCTGCACTGGAGTCGGCCGCGCGCGCTACTGGATCGGCCGCCAGGCGCGGCCGTCGCGCTCGAGCAGTTGGTCCGCTTCGCGCGGGCCGCTCGTGCCGGCGTGGTAGTTCGGGAAGTGGCGCGGCGGCAGCGCTTGCCAGACGTCGAGCACGGGGTTCACGACGGCCCAGCTCGCTTCGAGCATGTCGGAGCGCTGGAAGAGCGTCTGGTCGCCGAGCATGCCGTCGTAGAGCAAACGCTCGTAGCCGGTCGCCGGCTGTGCGCCGAAGTGCTCGCTGTAGTCGAAGTCCATGTCGACCGAGCCCAGACGCAGCGTCGCGCCGGGGATCTTCGCGCCGAACTTCAGCGAGATGCCTTCGTCGGGCTGGATGCGCAGCACGAGC
>CALFYL010000237.1 GCA_937952135.1 uncultured Planctomycetia bacterium | reverse complement strand
CCGCCGCGCCGGGCGCGCTCGGCCAACCCTTTCAACCCGGCGACGTCGTCAACGCTCAGGGCTGGTACCGCGATCCGCCGAGCCCGAAGACCACGCACCTCACGAACGGCATCGAGTTCGTCGTGCAGCCTTGAGCGAGGACCGAATTCAGTGCACGGTGAGCGAGCGGATGCGCTCGCCGTCGATTTCCAAGCGCCACAAGCGCGGCTCGTTCGAAGCCTCGTCCAAGCTCTTGACCAGCTTGCGGTCGAGCCTCTCGAGCAGCGAGAGCGTCTGGACGCCGCTCGCCGAACACGCGTCGACGAGCGCGCGGCCCTTGAGCATGCGCGGGCGGCCGAGAATTCGGTGCAGACCGGTCGGTTGCGCGGACGGCGACTTCGCGAGGGCGACGAACGAGTAGGCGAGCGAACGCAGGTCGACGCCGAGCTCGCGGCCGAACTCGGCCCAGAACGCGTCGCGGAAGACTTCCGCGGGCGGGCGCGCGAAGAAGTGGCACCAATCGTCGGGGCGCGCGAGGGCGCCGCAACCCGCGGCGTGCGTGCAGGGCGCGATGGGCGTGAACAGGTCGAGCAGGCGCGCGCGAAGGGCACCGAGGCGTCGCGAGCTCGCGCGCGTGCCCGATTCGAGCACCACCGCGGCCGACGCGCCTCGAAGCGCTCGCTCGAGCGCCGCTTCGCCGTCGACGTCGAGCTCGTCGAGCACGTGGCTCGCGAGGAACAGATCCGCGCCCGTGGGGTCGCCGGAGGGAGCGAGAAGCACTTGAAGATCGGGCCGCACCTCGAGCAGCGCTTCGCGCGCGTACTCCATGGCGCGCCGGGAGCGGTCCCACAGCCGCACGGAACGCACGTTCTGCCCGACGGGGCTCGTGAGCAGCGCGCGGGTCGCCGCACCGCTTCCGCAGGCCCAGTCGAAGACGCTCGACGGCCTCAGCGTCGGCGTGCGGAGCGCGATCTCGCGCAACGCCGCCACCCACTTCCACTCGATGCGCCGCGCGAAAGTCGCGTCGTAGAGCTCGACGTCGCGCCAGGTGCGGAAGTAGTCCGCCGACGCGCCGGGCTGCGCCCGCCCCTCGGACTCGAGGAACCCCGCGCGCATCTCGCGCAGACGGTCCCACTCTTCGCGCGGCAACGCGCTCATCGCGGGGCCTTCACGTCGATGCAGAACGCCGCCGCGGGCAGCCACTCCTTGTTGAACAGCACCGGTTGCATCGCGTCACCGTAACCGTAGCGCACTCGAACCGGCGCCGGGCATTTCGGATGCCACAGCACGACGCTCGCTCCGTCGATCTCCGCGCGCGCCTCGAGCGCCACGCCGTCGGCGCCGACGATCTCGAAGCCCTCGAGGTGGTCGGCAGCGGAAATCAGCCCCGCACCGATCGAATCGAAGCTCACGCGCACCTTCTCGCCCTCGCGCAGCGCCTCGCGCACGAGCGGACCCGACGCGAGCACATCGCCGCGCCCATAGGTCTTGTTCAGCGCCCAGCGCGCGAGGCGCTTGCCGACGTCCTGCTTGTTGCGCGGATGGATGTCCGCGGGGTCGCCGACGTCGAGCGTGACCGCCATGCCGCAGTTCGGAGTTGCGAGCACGCGCCGCTGCGCCTCGCGCAACGCGCCGGTCTCGCCGCGGTCGTCGTCGTAGCGATACGGCGCGAGCTGCACGTAGTAGAACGGCGCCGCGGGGACGCGGAAGCGCTCGCGCCAGCTCGCCATCAGGCCGAGCTGCAACGCCTCGTAGTGCGCGGCGATCCCGCGGTCGGATTCGCCCTGGTACCACAGGAACCCGCGCAGCGAGTACGGCGCGAGCGGCGCGACCATCGCGTTGAAGAGCACGGTCGAAGTCGCGGGGCCGAGTTCGGGGCCCTGGCCGAGCCGCTGCGCGTCCGTGAGCTCGATCTCGCCGGCGCGAAGGCGCTCGACGACCGCGAACGCTTCCGCACTCGGCCCGAAACTCCTCGCGCTGCGCTCGTCGAGCCAGCTCTGGATCGGCGTGCCGCTCCACGTCGCGTTCAGCAAACCGACGGGCACGTCGAGTTCGCGTTCGATCTCGCGCGCGAAGAAGTACGCGACCGCGCTGAAGCTCCCGACGGTCTTCGGAGAACACACCGTCCATGCGCCGGAGACGTGGCGCTGCTCGCGCAGCGCGAGCCGATTGGGCACGTCGAAGTGACGGATGCGCGGATGGTCCGCGCTCGCGATCTCCTTTTGCCAATCGAGCACGCCGCCGATCGGGCCCGGCCCCACGGTCCACTCCATGTTGGATTGGCCCGAGCAGAGCCAGACTTCGCCGACCCACACGTCCTCGATCGCGAGCTCGCGATCGCCGCGCACGACGATGCGGTGCGGCCCGCCCGCGGACGGCGTTTCGAGCTCCGCGCGCCACTCTCCGCGCTCGTCGACCGTCGCCGCGGCGCGCGCGCCCGAGGCCCAGCTCGCTTCGATCGCGACGGTGCCGCCCGGCGCACCGCGGCCCCAGATCGGCGCGTGGCTCTCGCGCTGGAGCACCATGCCGTTCGAGAACAGGGGCGCGAGTTCGAGGGCGGCGGTTGGCGTTTGGGGCACGAGGGCGGCGACGGGGACTGCGTACAGCGCGACCGATAGAAGCGAGAGCATGGAGCGAACGTTCTATGGGTCGCGGCGATCCGGAGCAACGTTCTCGACTCCGCGAGTCGCAACGGGCCGGAGCGGCGGCGCGCCAAACGCGTCAGCGGCGGCGCCTAGGGCAGTTCGACGTCCGACACGACGCTCGGATTCAGTTCGAGCGCACGCCCGCCGGCTATTGGGGTCGCAGCTTCGGTCCACAGCCCCACGAACGCGCGAACGCTGCCCGTCGGCGCCCAGCGCTCCTCGCACACGCCGCCCGCGCTCAACGCGAAGTCGCAGCCGAAGCGCTCGCCGCCGGGCAAGGTGCGCACGATCGACAGGTGGCTCGCGCCGCTTGCGCTGACGCCGCGAAGGCGCGCGAAGTCCAGTTCGAAGCGCCTGCGGACGCCGCGCGGCCCGACCTCGACGTCGTCGCAACACCACGCACGACCCCAGCGCGGATCTTCGCTCCACAGCTCGATGCGATACGGACCGAAGCGCTCGACCTCGACGTTGAAGCGCAGGTCCGCGTCGAGCCCGTGCTCGCTTGCAGTCGTGCGCTCTCCGAGGTGGATCAACCGCACGCGCCACACACCGGGAGGTTCGTGCCGCAGCACGAGCTCGCCCTGGATTCGCGCGCGCTGCTCGGTCGGGAGATCGAGCGCGCACTCCGACACTTCGCCGTCGACGATTTCGAAGCTCCACGAAGGCAGGGGTGCGCGCTCCTCGAACGTCCAAGTCAGACGACGGTTGGCGTCCGAGCGCACGATGCAGGCCTGCCACGCGCCCGGCGCCAGGTGCTCCGCTTCGAACACGCCGTCGGAGTCGAGTTCGAGCTCGACACGTGCGCCGAATGCGTTCGAGAGCAGCACACTTCGGTCGGCGAGCCTCTCGCGATCGTCGGCGCGCACGACTCCACGCACGGCGCCGCCCGTCGCGAGCGCTGCCACCACGCCGTCGAGTTCGCTGTGCGGATCGAGCTCGAAGGGCCCGAGGTGCGCGGCGGCGCATCCGGCAGCGCGGACGAGCAGGAAGTAGTGCCGCCGCGGGGAGGTGGGAGGAACGGCGAGCGCGAACGAGCCGTCCTCCGCGGACTCGGTGGAGCTCTCGGCGTGCTCTCGCGCGTACTCGACCAGCCCGATGTCGCCCCGCGCTCCGTCGTACGGCACGAACGCAGCCGGCGCCAGCGCCGCGGGCACGAGCGAGACATGGGCGCCGCTCACCGGCGCGCCGTCGCGTTCGACGCGCCCGGTCAACCCCGGACCGGGGCCGAGCGCGATCTCGACGGTCGAGCCCAAGCCCGACGGCGTCACGAAGCGCGGCGAAAAACGTGCGGCGCGGACACCGATGTGCGCTGCGCGATCGGGCCACCTCAGGTGCGCTTCGCCGTTCGACCCGCTGTAGGTCCAGGTCGATTCCAACTCCGATCGCTCGGCGTCGAGGGCGAAGACGCTCGCCTCGCGAATCGGACGGCCGTTCGCGTCGACCACGCGCACCTGCACGCCCTTGGCGTGCTCGAACCGCAGCGCGAGCTCGAACTCGCCCGCGCGAACTTCGCGTTCGAGCAGCGCGAACTTCGCGAAGTTGTCCCGCGCTTCCAAGCGCCACGCCGAGTCGGGATCGTCGACGCGCAGGTCGAAGCGCCCGTCGGCGTCGGAGTAGCACTGGCTCCGACCGTCGAACGAACCGTCCGCGCGGTACAGCGTCACCGCGGCTTGCACGGGCGCCCCGTCCGGCGCGAGCAGAACGCCCGCGATGGTGTGCGAGCTGTCCTCGAGCGGCAAACGCAACACGAGCGGCTCGCGCTCGCTGTCTCGCACCTCGACTCCCTCGGCGTGCACCCACGGGTGCCGCGGCGAGGTCGCCCACACGTTCCAGTGTCCGACGGGCAGCTCCGCGAACTCGAAGCGCCCGCGCTCGTCCGTCGTCGCTTGCAGCGCCGTCCCAAAAGCGTTCGGACCTGGGCCGATGGCGGCGTCGAAGCGCTCGGGAACGGCGTCGAGCGTCGCGAGAACGCGCGCTCGAGGAACCGATGCGCCGAACGAGTCCTCGACTCGACCGGCGAGGACTCCGCAGCGCGACATCACGACGTCGCCGAGCCGCAGCGTCGCTCCGGAACGCAACGGTCGTCCGATGCGCTCGGTGAGCAGGCCGCGCCGCGCAAACTGCACGACGGCGTCCTGGCCGTTGTCGAGCCGCCGTGCGAGCTCCGCGTCGAGTTCGAGCGCCACCGAACCGTCCGCGGCCGATCGGGGCTTTTGCGCGACGCGCACGAAAAGCAGATCGAGTTCCACTCCCGCGAGCGGCGCGCCGAACTCGTCGAGGACTCGCGCCTCGATGCGAGCGCCTTCGCGCGCGACATTGCGCGACGCATCGGTAGCGGTTGCGGCGACGCGGCGCTGCCCGCTCGTGAGCGCGCGCTCCGTCGCTGCGGCGTCCGCTGCGTCGAGCTCCGCGTGCGCCGGCGTCTCGAGCGCCGCCATCGGGCCGGGGTTCGCGGTCGGACTCCGCCAGAGCGTCGTCGCCGCCACGCCGGCGGCCACGCACACCGCCGCCGCGATCGAGGCGAGCGCGCCCAGGGCGGCGCGCGGCGCATCCCACGAGGCCGCGCCCACGAGCGGCGCAAAGGCGGCGCGCCAATCGCGCCCCTCCTGCTGCCCCCGCCGTTCGAGCCGTGTGCGCAACTGCACCAATCCGCGCGCGAGCCGCGCGCGAACGGTCGCATCCGGCGTGTTCGTGCGGCGCGCGATTTCGGCCGAGCTCTGCCCGCCGTAGAAGCGCATCACGAGCGTTTCGCGGTACGGCTCGTCGAGCGCGCGCAGCTCGTGCAGCAAGTGCTCCTGCAGCTCCAACTGCGCCGCGAGGTCGGCCGGCGACGGGGGCGCGTCTCCGGGCGCCGCGTGGGCATCGCGATCGCCGCGGCGACGCTCGGTGCGACGCCAGCGCCTCGCGAGCCGGCGCAGGACGCCCGCAAGGAACGGCCGCAAGCGGTCGGTGTCGAGATCGCCGCGACGCCCCGCGACGAGCCACGCCTCCTGCGCCAGGTCTTCCGCCGCGGCGGCATCGCGCACGAGCGCGCGGGCGAGGGCCCGCAGCCACGGGCCGTGCTCGAGGATCTCTTCGGGGTCGACGTGGGCGCGCCAGGTTTCCATCGCGAGAGTGCGAGTGGCCGCTCGCGCGTCCAGTGTTGCAGCAAAACGGCGGATCCGCGCCTGCTGCCACACCGCTGTCAGCAGCGACGCGACGCGCGAGCAGGGTGACTCGCGCGCCGGCCTACAATGGCGCCATGGCGACCTCCGGCTTCCACCCCACCGTCGAGCGCTGGTTTGCCGGCGAAGTCGGCGAGCCGACGGCGCCGCAACTCCGCGGGTGGCCGCTCATCCAAGCCGGGAAGCATGTGCTGATCGCCGCGCCGACGGGTTCGGGCAAGACCCTCGCCGCGTTCCTCGCCGCGCTCGACGCTCTGCTTCGCGAAGGCGACGAACTCCCCGACGAAACGCGCGTCGTCTACGTCTCGCCGCTCAAGGCGCTGTCGAACGACGTGCAGAAGAACCTGCTCGCGCCGCTCGCGCGCCTGCGCGAACTCGACCCGGCGCTCCCCGAGGTGCGCGTCATGGTGCGCACGGGCGACACGCCGGCCGCCGAGCGCACGGCCATGACGCGCAAGCCGCCGCACGTGCTCGTGACGACGCCCGAGAGCCTCTACATCCTGCTCACGAGCGAGTCCGGCCGCGCGATGCTGTCGAAGGCGCGCGTGGCGATCGTCGACGAGATCCACGCCATCCTGGGCGACAAACGCGCCGCGCACCTCGCGCTCTCGCTCGAACGGCTGAGCGCGCTCGCGGGCGAGGTGCAGCGCATCGGCCTGTCCGCGACGCAGAAACCCATCGAGGAGGTCGGCTGCTTCCTCGGCGGCGCCGGACGCGACGTGGAGCTCGTCGACGAAGGCCACCTGCGGCGCATGGACTTGAGGCTCGAGATCCCGCCCTCGCCGCTCGAAACCGTGTGCTCGATGGAGACCGCGAGCGAGATCCACAAGCGCATCGTCGAGCTCAGCGCCGCCGCGCGCACGACGCTCGTGTTCGTGACGACGCGCAAGATGGCCGAGCGCACGTCCGTCGCGCTCGCGAAGCTGCTGGGCGAGGGCAAGGTCGGCTGCCACCACTCGAGCCTCTCGCGCGAACGCCGCCTCGACGCCGAACAGCGTCTCAAACGTGGCGAGCTGAAGATCTTGGTCGCCACCGCGTCGCTCGAGCTCGGCATCGACATCGGCGAAGTCGATCTCGTCGTGCAGCTCGGCGTTCCGCGCTCGATCGCGGCGCTTCTGCAGCGCGTCGGCCGCTCGGGCCACGGCGTGGGCCGCACCCCGGTCGGCGTGTTGTTCCCGCTGACGCGCGACGAGCTCGTCGAAGCCGCCGCGCTCCTCGCCGCCGTTCGCCGCGGCATCCTCGACCGCACGCCGCAGCCGCGCGCGCCGCTCGACGTGCTCGCGCAGCAGATCGTCGCCGAGTGCGCGGGCCAGCCGTGGAGCGAGCAAGAGCTGTTCGAGCGCCTGCGCCGCGCGTGGCCCTACCGCGAGTTGCAACGCGAGGCCTTCGACAGCGCCGTTTCGCTCCACACGCAGGGCCGCGGCGCGCTTCTGCACCGCGATGGAGTGCGCGGGATCCTGCGCGGCACGCGGCGCGCGCGCCTGACCGCGATCACCTGCGGCGGCGCGATCCCCGATTCGACGCAGTACCGCGTGCTCGCCGAACCCGAGGGCGTGTTCGTCGGCTCCGTCGACGAAGACTTCGCGATCGAATCGACCACCGGCGACGTCTTCCAGCTCGGCGCGACTTCGTGGCGCGTGCTGAAGATCGAAGCGGGCGCGATTCGCGTCGCGGACGCGCAGGGAACTCCGCCGTCGCTGCCCTTCTGGTTCGGGGAAGCGCCGTCGCGAAGCGCGGAGCTCTCGCAGGAGCTGTCGCGGGTTCGCGAGCACGGCCGCGACCGCGCGTGGCTCGAGCGCGAGTGCGGAATCGACGCCGCCGCCGCGGACGAGGTCGCGCGCTACCTCGAGGAGGGCTTCGCGGCGCTCGGCGCGATGCCCACGATGAGTTGCGTCGTGCTCGAACGCTTCTTCGACGACTCCGGCGGCATGCAGCTCATCCTCCACGCGCCCTTCGGCGGCCGCATCAACCGCGCCTTCGGGCTCGCGCTGCGCAAGCGCTTTTGCCGGCATTTCGGGTTCGAATTGCAGGCGGCGGCGAACGAGGACGCGATCACCCTGTCGCTCGGACCCCAGCACAGTTTCGAGCTCGACAGCGTCGTGCGCTTCCTGCACGAGAACACGGCCTACGACGTGCTTCGCCAGGCGCTGCTCGCGTCGCCGCTCTTCGAATCGCGCTGGCGCTGGAACGCCGCGCGCTCGCTGTGCGTCGAGCGCTTCCAGTCCGGCAAACGCACGCCCGCGCCGCTGCTCCGCATGCGCGCGGACGACTTGCTCGCGGCGGCGTTTCCGAACGTCGTCGCGTGCGGCGAGAACCTGCCGCCCGGCGACCTCGAGATCCCGGACGACCACCCGCTCGTCGCGCAGACCCTCGACGACTGCCTGCACCACACGCTCGACGCCGACGGCTTCGTCGAGCTCGTGCGCGGGCTGCGCAGCGGTTCGATCGCGCACGTCGCCGTCGACGTGCCGAGTCCCTCGCCCTTCGCGCGTGCGGTGCTCGCGGTGCGCCCGTACGGTTTCCTCGACGACGCGCCGCTCGAAGAGCGCCGCACGCAGGCCGTGCGCCAGCGCCGCTCGCTCGATCCGGCGCGCACCGCGGAGCTCGGCCAGCTCGATCCCGCCGCGGTCGCGCGCGTTCGGGAGGAAGCGTGGCCGGATCCGCGCAACGAAGAAGAGCTGCACGAAGCGCTGCTGTGGATGGGTTATGTCGCGGGAGACGAGGCGCGCGAATGGAGCGCGTGGCTCGCGCAGCTCGCGGCCCAGGGCCGTGTGGTGCTCGACGGCGAGCGCTGGTTCGCGGTCGAGGCCTCGCGCGAACCGCTCGACGTGCTGCGCGGCCGCCTCGAGGCGCTCGGGCCGATCCACGACGGCCACCGCGACGCGGACGAGGGACTGTTGCGCGCGCTCGAGGCGCAGGGCCGGGTCCTGCGCGTGCACTTCGAGAGCCGCGCGGGCTGGTGCGACCGGCGGCTGCTCGCGCGCATCCAGAGCTACACGCTCGACGCGCTGCGCCGCGCCATCGCACCGGTGAGCCCGGCGACCTTCGAGCGCTTCCTCGCGGCGTGGCAGCACGTCGCGCGCGAGTCGCAGCTCGAAGGGCCCGCGGGCGTGCTCGAAGTCGTGCGCCAACTCGCCGGCGTCGAAGCGCCTCTCACGGCCTGGGAAAAGCACATCTTTCCCGCGCGGATCGCGAAGTACCGGCCTGAGTGGCTCGACCAGCTCGGCGCGTCGGGGCGCGTGACCTGGCGGCGCCTGTGGGGCGTGGGCCGCTCCGCGCTGCGCAGCACGCCGATCGCGTTCTTCCCGCGCGAGGAGACGGAGCTCTGGAACTCGCTAGCGCTCCGCGACGCGTCCTTCGAGCCGTCGTGGACCGCGCGCGCCGCGCAGCAACACCTCGTCGAGCACGGAGCGAGCTTCCTCGACGACCTCGTCCGTGCGACGCGCATGCTCGGCGCCGACGTCGAACGCGGGCTCGGCGAGCTCGTCGCGCTCGGGCTCGCCACCGCCGACAGCTTCGCCTCCGTGCGCCACCTCCTGCGCCCCACGCACCGGCGGCGCGACACTCAGTTCGCGTCGGGCCGCTGGACCGCGCTCGCGCCCGACTCGCCGCTTCCGGCGCCCGACCTCGAAGCGCTCGCGCGCATCCTCCTGCGCCGCTATGGCGTCGTGTTCCGCGCGGTGCTCGAACGCGAGCGCCTGCCGACTCCCTGGCGCGACCTCGCGCGCGCGCTGCGCTTGATGGAGCTGCGCGGCGACGTGCGCGGCGGCCGCTTCGTCACGCGCTTCTCGGGCGAGCAGTTCGCACTGCCGGAAGCCGTCGCCGCGTTACGGCGGTCGAAGGACGACGAGCGCGAGGTTCCGACGCTCGAGCGCACCGATCCGCTCGCGACGACGCTCGCGGGGCTCGCCGCGTGGAGCTCGGCGCTGCCGACCCCGCCCTGAGCTCGTTCACGGGTCGCTCACGGCCCGGGCGGCGACCCGCGGCTCGCTTACTTCGCGCCCCCGAGCAGCGCGGAGAAGCGCGGGCTCGCCTGGATCGTGTTGTGGCCCGCGCCGGGGACCACTTCGAGGCGCGCTACGCCCTCGCGAAAGTGAGCGAGCAGCGCTTCGGTGCGCTCGCGCGGAACCACCTCGTCGTTCTCGGCGGCCAGGACGAGCGTCGGCGCGCGCACCTGCGCCGCATGACGCCACGACTCGAACTTGTCGTGCAGCATCCAGCGCACCGGCAAGAACGGGAGCTGGCGCGCCGCGAGCTCTTCGAGGCTGTCGAAGGGCGTGATCAGCACGAGCCGCGCGATCGGATTCGAGCTCGCGACGCGCACGGCGACGCCGCCGCCGAGGCTTCGACCCACGACGACGATCGACGGATGCTCGGTGCTCACGCGCTCGAACAGCTTCTGCGCGTCCGCGACGAGCGCCGCTTCCGTCGGCTCGCCCGTGCTGCCGCCGTAGCCGCGGTAGTGCATCAAGTAGAGCGCGTGGTCCGGGAACGCGGCCGAGAGTTCGGGCAGGCTCGCGGCGACGTCTTCAGCGTTTCCGCCGAAGTACAGCACCGCCGGCGCTCGACGCCGCATGCGCGTCGTCACGACGACCTCCGCGCCATCGACCGGCAGCGAGAGC
>CALFYL010000236.1 GCA_937952135.1 uncultured Planctomycetia bacterium | reverse complement strand
CCGCGCTCGACGTGCTCGGCCAGCGCCAGCGACTCGCGCGGGCGGCGTAGCGGAGCCACTGTGCTGGTGGGTGGCCTATCTCGACGAAACGTAGCGCCGCGCCTCCGCGAGCAACGCATCACCGGGGCCTGGGCAGACAAAGACCAACTGACGCTCGTACTGTGCCAGGAGTGCTTCGACGTCCTCGTGCAAGAGTCGACGCAGCTCAGAGCGGGCCGACAGGACCACTCGGATCGCATCGCGGCTACAGCTGAGAGTCCTCTCGTCCGGAGCGAGAGCACCAAGGCCACGGGTCACGTTTCTTACCAGCTTTCGAGCCTGCAATTCGAACAACACATTCGTCGGCAGCTGCGTGCAGTGCGTAAGTGCCTGGACTGCCGTCCTGATTGCCCGTTCACGCTGACCGGCCCACCAGAGCGCGTCGCTCAATGAATCCAGGAGGCGTGCCTCAAACAGGTCAGTCGGCCATCCCGGCTCACCTTCTACACGTGCGGCCTCCGCCTGAGCCTCCTCGAAAGACGCAACAGCCCCCGCGTGGTCTTCGAGCTTCGCTTGGATCGCTCCAAGTCGCTGCAGACGATCGATCAGCTTAACTCGGTGCAATGTCGAACCGTCAGAAGACAACTTGCGACATATCTCAATGCTCTCTCTCAGCGTGCGCTCAGCATCATCGTCGCGCCCTACGCTCTCTGATCGAACGGCGAAGTGGAACAGCGCCGACTCGTAGTTGTCGATCGCCTCGGGAGACTCCGCCGCATTCAGGCCGTCCCGCGACTTTGAAAGGAGGCGCTCTGCAATCGCGAGCGCCACCAGCGAATACTCGGACATTTCCCACGGCAGCGCGTCATTCATGGCGACGACCGCGTCGTCTCCAAGCAACGGGAGCAGCTCAGTGAAGTCCTGTGCAGCCCGAAGCAGGTACTCACCCGCTGACCGAGCATTCCGCTGCAACGCAAAGCGAAGGAACTCCGGAGTCGTCCGTGCCGGAGACGGGTCTACAAGCAACGTCAGGAGAAGGAACTCCGCGATCAGGTCGGGGCCGAGTGGCGTCAGCCTGCCATCGTGAACACCAAGGTAGTCGCGCAGCACCCGGCGAAGGTCGGCCGGGGCGGGCGCGTCACACCCGAGTTCCTGGGCCTCAGCACCCACCATAGCTCGAAGCGTCGGAACGTCGAGCGTGTGGCCGCCGACGAGCGTGACGAACATCATCAGCCGGCGGGTGAGGGTAATCAGCTCGTCCGATGGCCGAACGCCGAAGAGCGGGCGAAGCACCCGCTCGGAGTCGCGCTTGAGTAGTTCACGCAGGAGGTCTTCGCGGCTTTGTGGCACCTCATTCGCACCGCTCACGTAGTAGATGGCCGCGAGCTGGACGAGGAGCGGACTCGAAGTCAATCCGGCGGCCTGCAGTCGTGTACGGACCTGCTCAAGCTTCTTCTGCCGGCTCGGCTCGACTTCAACCAAGGCGTTGACTGCAACTGCCATCAGCTCCAGCTCGTCGACTCGCGACGATTCGCCGAGCGGCCTTAGCTCAAGGTCCGTCGATGGTGAGTACCAGCGACCAACTGTGACTCCACCGTCGCTAGCGACCTCGCCTAAAACGCGCTCCCACCACGTCATGCCCTCGCCGCTATGACGGTCAAGCAGCAGCAGTCGCACCTGCGGCCGGGACTCGAGTGCGGCGAGGCGCTCCGCTAGCCCCTTGACGACGCGTTCGAGCTGCTCCGCGCGGCCCGAGGAGTAGTCGATGACGACTAGAGTCGGACGGTCCCAGTTCCAGTGAATGGCACCGCTCTGCAGCATCGCCGCCAGCGCCTCCTGACCTGCGAAACCTGCGTCCCATCCCATCGCGCGGGCTCGGTCGCACAGCTCCTGCGCGAGACGGGTCTTTCCCTGGCCCGCGTCGCCGTAGACGACCTGGATCCCGACGATCGGAACACTGACCAGCCAGCTCTCTAGCGTTCGGAGCTCGCGCGCGCGGCCGATGAACGGAATCGCTCGATTGCGCGGCAACAGGCGCGCGAAGAGGTTCTTGGCCTCGACCTCGAACGGCTCCCGGTGGTCGAGCTCGAGCCAAGACACGGGCTTGGGCACCTGCAGCCGCGAAACGAACTCGAGCGACTGGCGCAGCGTCTGCCTCAGCTCATCGAGCGTCAGCGCGCGCTCCGAGCGCAGCGTCTCAAGCGCCAACTGCACGCCATCGATGGACTCGCGCAGCGTTTTGACGTTCGCGAACAGCGACGTGACGCCCTCGAGCAACTCGCTATGGCGCCGCTGCGCATCCTCGTCCATCTGCTGAATGAGCCCGGCCGAAGCGCCGGCGATGGCCATCTCCATGCGAGGCAGAGCGTCGGCGATCTGTGCGACCTGCGCGGCAGTCTGTCGCGATGTGGCGAGCAACTCGCCGAGCGCCATAAGATGGAGCGCGGCATACGCGCGACCTCCGTTCTCGAAGTCGAGCTTGGCCTTCTCGCGAAAGGCCCACGCGAACCTCATCGCGAGGTGACGCGCGGCGGCGGAGACGGACTTGGCGGTGAACCCCAGTTGTGCGCGCGTGTGGCGCGCGAAGTACGCGAGCAGCCGCGTCCAAGTCCGCCGATCGAGCGCCGTGGCCTGGCTCGGGTCGCGCGGCGAATTGGCCAGCAAGTCCGTGAGGTCCTGTTCCAGAATTCCTTGGAGATCCTCCTGGCGCAGCCTCGCTACTCCGGGGTAAGCACACACGCGCGGCCAGCGTTCGCGCGCCGATGCGGCCAAGGCTCGGAACGCGTCGCGGTCCACTCGCCCCTCGGCGAACTCTTGGAGCACCAGCTCGATCGTCTCTGCGACTAGACGGTTGAGGTCACTATTGCGCAGCGCGGCGGACGGGTCGGTCACGCGAGTCGCCAAGTGACGTTGGAAGTCGCTGGCGAAGACGTTGCCTATCACGCTCAGCGCCTGTCCGAGCACGACGCCCGCGGACTGCAAGGCGAGCCCGGCGTCAGGCCCGGCGGTGTTGACAGCGCCAGCGCAGACCGCGCCCAAGCCCGCAACAGTGCCGAGCATTGCGATGCGGTGAGTAACTCTCCCCAGATCCACGACCACGAGTGGAGTGTAGCGGCCGCTCGGCGCGCCCCCGCTCTCCTCCGTCGCACGCCGAGCCGCCGGCGGCGACCTCTCAACTCGCGATCAACACCCGGCCTGCGAGCGCGGCGAACAGCACGACTGCCGCCACAGACCACTTCGCGCGCAGGCGGTACAGCGCGAACAGACTCGCGGCGAAGATCGCCGCCGTCGGCAGATCGCGAACGCAGT
>CALFYL010000235.1 GCA_937952135.1 uncultured Planctomycetia bacterium | reverse complement strand
AGATCAGCCCCTGCTTGTTCGGCTCGACGCCGGCGACGCGGATCGAGAAGCCCGACGACGCGGAGATGTCCGGAACGCCGAGGTGCGAGATCGTGGCGACGCAGCCGTTCGTCGACGTGCTCGAGGTGCAGTACGCGAGCGGAGTCAGCGGGTTCGAATCGAAGTCGAAGGACGCGGAACAGATGCGTCCGCCGAAGCCCGAGGCGTCCAGCGCAAGGCCGCCCGCACCGACGACCAGCCCGACGCTGGCCGTGGTCACCACGTAGGCCCAACGGTCGGTGTAGACGTTGTAGCCCGAGAAATCGACGATGCCCGAGGAGCCGCCGTCCGCGACGATGTTCGCCCCCGAGCCGGTGTATCCGCGGTGCGTGAAGCCAAAGGTGTAATGCCGCGAAGGATCGAGAGCCGCGATGCCTGCGATCGGGGCGAACGGATGCGACTGGACGCCGCTTGAGTTCGAAGCGCGCGACGTTCCGATCGAGACCACGGTCCACTGGCCCGCGCCGGTGAGCTCGAACACGAGCGGCGTCACCATCTTCCCGTTCGTGCTCGCTTCGTTGTCGTAGAACGACCACTGCGTCGGGAAGCCGGCGCCCGACACGGGCTGCGTACCGCCGAGGTAGAGGTAGACCACCCCAACCGACGAATCGTTGAGGGGGCGATCGATGACCGGACTTCCGACGTCGAAGGGCGCAGCGAGGGCGGCGCTCGAAACGCTGGCGAACACTACCGAGAAGCTGGCGAGAGCGAGAAGGGCGCGCATGGGTGTGGATCGGAGGAGCGAGTTAGCCGTGTGACCGACGTTGCGGGGTTGGAACTTCGCGCTCCGACAGGCAGCCCGTCGCACGTGGGTTCCGACCCACTCGCAATCCGCACGCGCGGCCACGCGTTACGTCCAAACCTCGCCGTGCCGCGAACCTGCTCGCCTCGCGCTCGCGCTCGCGCCGACGGACTTCGACATCCGCCGGTCCATCTACGACCGGAGGCGGCCAGCGAAGGTCGCGGGACCTCCACTGCGCCGCCTCGGTCCATCAGAAGCGCGACGTGCGATCAGCAGGTCGGCGGGCAGAAGCGCGGGTCTTCCGAGCACAGCGCGCACATCGTGGTGAACACGACTTGGGGGTTCTGGTTGACGATGGGCTGAACGACGAAACGCATGGGAAAGGTCTCCAGGAAAGTGCCAGGAATTCGGTCGAGACAACTTCACTCGGCGCGCGCGCGCACGAGCCCTCCCTCGCCAGCCGAGAAGCGACGAGGCGAACATCGCGCACGCGGACGCCTCACGAGAGTACCCCCGTCACCTCGAAGCTTGGAAGACGCTCGAACCCTGCTTCCCAATATTGGTCCACAACTCGTCGACGCCACATCGACGTGGGTCGTGTGCGAATGAATGCACGTTCACTCGCCGCGTCCCACGCGCCGCGCGAGCGATGCTAAGCTCCGACCGCGCGCGCCGCGCACATCTCCCGCACGATGATTGCGCTGCTCCGTTCGCCGGGCTCCCACTGGATGGAGCAAGTGGCCTCCGACGCCAAAGGCGCCGTGTGCCTGCTCGAGCTCGACGCCGCGCTCACGGGCGGCGGGCTCGTGATCACGCCGAATTCCGCGCTGTGGCAAGGCGTCGAGCTCACGCAGATGGAGGCGGTGATTTCCGAGCGCCCGTGGTTCGCGTGGCCGCAGGCGACGCTCGCGAGCTCGACGAGCGCGGAGCGCCGCATCGCGGAGCGCGAAGCGCGTGCGCTGTCGCTTTCGGCGCTGCACGTGGCCGCGGAACGCACGCGCGTGATGCAGCCGCTCGGCGCCGCCGCGCTCGCTGTCGCACCGCTCACGGCGCTCGACGTCTGCGCGGCCGCGGGACTCGATGTGCGCGCTTGGCGCCTCGTCGCGGCGCGACCGAGTTCCCCCGCCGCGCCGTGGTTCGACCTCGTCGGCGCCGATGCGTGGACCGCTCCGCGCACGCCCGAGGTCGGCCAGCCGGCCTGGCATCCCGAGCCCTTCGACGGCGCCGTGTCCTCGCTGCTCGTCGTCGGCGACGAATTCGTCGGCGCGCGTGGCTACGCCGACGCCGATGCCTGGCAAGCCGCGCGCGCCGCCGACGGAGCGCCCGAAATTAGCCCAAACGCCCGCAAAATCGCGCAAATCGCTCGCCGCGCGCTCGGCGTGGATTGGCTTCAAATCGACTTGCTCGACGCCCCCAGCGGCGCACAAGTGCTCGCCGCGCACGTCGGACCCGACCTCGCCGCCTGGGACCGCGACCTGCGCGGCTCGGTGGCGAGAGCCTTCGCCGCATTGCTCGCCAAACTGCCCGAAGCTCCGCCCGCCAAGTCGCTCTCGAAGGACACCGCACCTCGATGAAAGCCTCGCGCTACAACCGCTTGTTCCAGTCCGAAGACGGCATGTGGCTGGCCTTCAACAGTTGGAGCACCGCGCTCGCGGAGATCGATCCCGAGCAGAAGGACTTCGTCGTCGCTCTGCTCGAGGCGCCGAACACGACGCCCTGCGAGACGGCGGAGAAACGCGGCATCCGCGAAGAGCTGCTGCGCGCGCACTTCTTGATCCACGACGAGGACGACGAGCTCGCAACCGCGAAGGCCGACCTGCTGCGCGACCGTTTCCGCGTCGACCAACTGCACCTGACCATCGCTCCGACGATGGACTGCAACTTCCGCTGCGACTACTGCTTCGAAGAGCACCTCAAGGTCTCGATGTCGAAGCACGTTCAGGATCGGCTGCAGGAGTGGACCCACGCGCGCCTCGACACGGCGAAGCTGCTCGCGGTGTGCTGGTACGGCGGCGAGCCGCTCCTCCCGCGCTCCTTCCCAGTCGTCGAGCGCCTATCGGAAGGCTTCATGGAGCTGTGCCGCGCGCGCGGCGCCCGCTACGAAGCGCAGCTCGTCACCAACGGCTTCTTCCTCGACCGTCCGCGCATGGAACGGCTGCGCGAGCTCGGCGTCGGCAAGGTGCAGGTCACGCTCGACGGTCCGCCGGAACAACACGATCGCCGCCGCCACCTCCAGGGCGGCCGCGGCACCTTCGACCGCATCCTGCAGAACTTGAAGGAGTGCGTCGATCTCGCGGAGTTCCAGGTGCGCATCAACATCGACGCGCGCAACTCGATGGACGCGCTGCGCGTCGTCGAGATCCTCGTCGAGAACGGCCTGGGCAACAAAACGCGCGCTTACCTGGCGCAGGTCACGCACGACGGCGCCGCCTGCGGCAACATCCAAGAGCTGTGCTATTCGAGCTCGGACTTCGCGCGCATGGAGGTCGAGGTCTACCGCGAGGCCGCGCGGCGCGGGCTGCCGCTCGCGCGCTATCCGTTCCGGCTCGCGGGCGCGTTCTGCACCGCCGACCGCCTCAACGGCTACGTGGTCGCGCCGAACGGCCTGCTGTTCAAGTGCTGGCACGAAGTGACCATGAATCCCGAGCGCTCGATCGGGAGCTTGCTCGACGAGCAACAGTCGTTTCAGCGCTCGAACGAGGACAAATGGCTCAACTGGGACGCGCTCTCGAAGTCGGGTTGCCGCTCGTGCGACGTGATGCCGATGTGCCACGGCGGCTGTCCGCTCGAAGCGATGCGCCACCCTGAACGCGACCGCGGCGCGTGCGAGCACTTCAAGTTCCACCTCGAGCCCTTGCTCGAGATCCGCCACCTCCACCGCGGCGTTTCCGGCGGTTCGACCCCCGCGCGCGACGTCGCGTGCAAGTGACGCCATGCGGGTCGGACTGATCGGCTCTCCCGAGCGCAAGGAAATCCAGCGCCTCGCGATTCGGCTCGACGAACGCGGCGCGGAGGGAGTCGTGTTCGATCCGCGCGGCGAGGCGCGGATCGAGATGACTCCGACGAGCGAGAGGCTCGACGACGTCGATCTCGCGCGAATCTCGGCCTTCTACGTCGCCGACCTCGCGCTGCCGGGCGTGCGCACGAATACGGACGGGAGCGTCGACGAAGACTCGTTGCGAGTTTCGCAGCGGCGACTCGTCGCCTGGAACACGCTCTTCGCGCGGCTCGGCAAGCGTTGCCGGGTCGTGAACCCGCCGAGCACCTGGGAGCTGCACGGCCTCAAGCCCTTCGAGAACTCCGTGCACCACCGCCTCGGGCTGCGCGCGCCGTGGACGCTCGCGACCTCCGATCCGAGCGCGCTGCTCGAGCTTCGCCGCGACGCCGACGCGTGGATCACGAAGGGACTGGTCGGCGGCTACACCTACACGACGCCGTACGCGCCGCCCGCGGAACTCGAACAGGCTCGCGCGCAGCTCGCGGAGGCGCCGCGCATGGTGCAGGAGCGCGTCAACGGCGAGAATTTGCGCGTGTACGTCGTCGACGGACGCGCGCTCGGCGCCGCGGAGATCGTCCCGAGCTCGCCGAACGAAGTGGATTCGCGGCGCAACACTCTGCGCGTTCGGCGCGTGCCGCTTCCCGAGGCGGCGCGCCGCGCGGCGCTGGCGGCGAGCTCGCACTTCGGCTTCGCGTTCTCGGCCGTCGACTTCCTGCGCGACACGCGCACCGGCGAGTGGGCCTTGCTCGAGTGCAACTCGGCGCCATTCTTCGTCGAGTACGAGGGCACGAGCGGCATCGACGTGTCGAGCGCGCTCGCGGACCTGCTCACCTCCCGCAGCCGCAAGCCGGCGCTTCAAGACGCGTGAGTTCCGCCGCGGAGTTCCAATCCATGTTCGAATCCGAGATGGAGACGGGCGGACTGCGGCGCTTCGACGGCGAGCTGCGCACGCCGTTCCTGCAGCGCCTCGTCGAGCTGCTTCGCGCGGAAAAAGACCCGCACTTCGCCTTTCTGCAGCGCGACCCGATCCCGTTCAGCGCGCTGCGCGTTCCGCTCGCCCGCGCGCGCGTGGCGCTCATCACCACCGCGGGCTTGCACCTCGCCGGCGACCGCAACTTCCGCGTGCTCGAGGAGCCCTTCGGCGACGCGAGCTTTCGAGTCGTGCCGCACGGCGCGCCGGCGGCCGAGCTCGACCTCCAGGCGCTCTACGTCGATCGCAAGTACACCGTCGACGATCCCGAGGTCGCGCTGCCGCGCAACGCGCTCGAAGCGCTCATGCGCGCCGGCAAAATCGGCGGTTGTGCGCCGCGGCACTACAGCTTCTGCGCGGGACTCCTTCGTCCGTATCCAAGATTGCGCACGAGCGTCGAGGCGCTGCTCCCGATGCTCGCAGAGGACGGCGTCGACGCGGTGGTGATCCTGCCGACGTGTTCCGTGTGCGTGCAGACCGTCGCGTTGCTCGCCGGCGAGCTCGAGCAGCGCGGCGTTGCGACCGTCGCGCTCTCGATGCTGCCGGAGCTGTCGGAGCTCGTCGGCGCGCCGCGCACCCTGAGCGTGCGCTTCCCCTACGGCGCGCCGTGTGGCGATCCGCACCATCCGGAGCTGCACGAGGCGGTGCTGCTCGAGGCGCTGGAGCTGCTCGAGAGTTGTCAGAGTGCGGGCGCCCTGCGCGCTTCGCAGCATGTGTGGCGCGAGCGGGCGAAGAGTTGACTCAGGCGCCAGGCGGCGCGGCTTATCGGCGCGCATCGGGGTAGTGCTCTCCGGTGGATGCGAGGCGCAGTAGCGTGACTCGCGCCCCGAAGGAGTTTCTCCATGAACCTCTTGCCGCAACTCGTCGTCGTTCTGTTCTTGTCCGCCGCTTGTGGTGTCGGGTCGCGCGGCGCCACGACCACCTTCACCGTCCCGGGTCCCGAAGCGACGGATCTCGTCGCTCGAACCCGCGGCCACGTCCTGGTGACTCGACCGGTCGGCGGAATCGAGTCGATTCGCTTGCCTGGCCTGGTGTCGACGACTCCGCGCACGCCGGACTCGGGCCTGCTCCCCGTGCACTCGCTCGCAGGTCCGGATGCTCGCGGGCGCAGCGTTTTCGTCGAGAACGACATGCTCGGCGAGCGACACGCGCTCAGAACTCTCTCGGCGACCGGAGAGACAGAGACGGTCTTCGAAGCGCGCGGCGACGCCCTGTGGGAGCACGCTGTCGGCCACCACCTCGCCCTCGATGGCGGCGGCCGTCTCGTCGCGCTCGTGGCGCGTGCGGAGGGCGTGCAGAACCGGGATCCGGACGCACTCTTGATGGAAGGCGAGCTCGAGATCTGGAACCTCGACGAGCGGCGGCGCGTGGGCGCTTCCGTGCGCGCGCTCGACGACACGCTCTCGTGGTTCCCCGGCGCCGAGCGGCTCGTCTACACGGGCTTCGTCGAGCGCGACGAGGCCGCGAAACTCCTGCGCGCGCACGTGCCGGCGGGCGATGCGTTCGGTCAGGCCACGATCGATTGGAAGCGCGTCCCGGTGGTGCACGAGTTCGACCTCAGCACCGGGCGATCGAAAGCCCTCCACGTCGGCGAACGCCCGCTCGTCTCCCCCGACGGCAAGCGGATCCTGCTGCGCGACTTCGCGCTCCGTTGGCGCGTGCTCGAGCTCGACACGAGCGAATCGCGCCCCTTCGAAGCGGCCGTCGAAGTGCTCGGGGCGATCTACCCCGGCGCGATCGCCTTCGTCGACTCGCACACGGTGCTCTTCTGGGCCTGGCCCACCGAAGGCGCGCCCGTCCGATTCACGAGCCACAACAGTCCGCTGGTCGGCCCCAAACAGATGCGGGCCCTCAAGCTCGTCGATCTGCGCAACGGCAGCTTCCAAACGGTGGCGCCGAGCATCGATCCCCGTTGGGCGGTCAGCTTCGGTCGCTGACCCGCGAAGGCGTCGCTCATGATGCCAGCTTGCGGGTACGCTCCAGCGAATTCCGCCGAGGACGCCCCCCCCATGACCACACGCACCGACGAGATCGCCGACGGCATCTACCGCATCTCCACCTTCGTACGCGAGGCGGCGCCGGACGGGTTCACGTTCAACCAGTTCCTCGTCGGCGCCGACGAGCCGCTCCTGTTCCACACCGGGCCGCGGGCGATGTTTCCCGCCGTGAGCGCGGCGGTGGCGCGCTTGATGCCGCTCGAAAAGCTGCGCTGGATCACCTTCGGCCACGTCGAGAGCGACGAGTGCGGCGCCATGAACCTGTGGCTCGCGGCGGCGCCGCGCGCCGAGGTCGCGCACGGAGCGATCGGCGTGATGGTCTCGCTGAATGACCTCGCGGATCGGCCGCCGCGTGTGTGGAACCACGACGAGCGCATCGAGCTCGGCGGCAAACGCGTGCGCCACCTCGACACGCCGCACGTCCCGCACAACTGGGAAGCGCGCCTGCTGTTCGAGGAGACCACCGGCACGCTGCTGTGCGGCGACTTGTTCACGCACACGGGCGCCGTCGAGCCGCTCACGCGCGGCGACATCGTTGCGCCTGCGCGGGCAGCGGAGGAGTTGTTCCACGCGAGCTCGCTCACGGCGCGAACGGGCGCGGAACTCCGCAAGCTCGCGGAGTTGAAGCCGAAAACCCTCGCGCTGATGCACGGCGCGTCGTTCGAGGGCGACGGCGCGCGGGCATTGAACGAACTCGCAGCGCAGTACGACGCGTGGTTCGCAGCCGCGCAGCGCTGAGACTCGGCGCCAGAACACCGCGAGCGCGCGCTTTCGCGCTGAGAGACACTGTTCCGATGAGAACCCTCGCCGTTGCCGCCCTTGCGCTCGTCCTCGCGAGCTGCGTGTCGACCGCGGCGCCGCCGCTGCCCCTGGCGCCCACTCCCTCGCCGCGGCAACTCGCGTGGAGCGAGCTCGAGTACTACGCCTTCGTGCACTTCAGCATGAACACCTTCACCGACCTCGAGTGGGGCGAGGGTGTCGAGGCCCCCGACACGTTCGCGCCGAGCGCGCTCGACTGCCGGCAATGGGCGCGCGTCGCCAAGAGCGCGGGCATGAAGGGCATCATCCTCACGGCGAAGCACCACGACGGGTTCTGCCTGTGGCCGTCGAAGTTCACGACGCACGACGTCGAGTCGAGCGCGTGGCGCGGAGGCCGTGGAGACGTGCTGCGCGAGTTGAGCGATGCGTGCCGCGAAGCGGGCTTGAAGTTCGGCGTGTACCTGTCGCCCTGGGACCGCAACCACCCGCACTACGGCGATTCGCCGCGCTACAACGACGCCTTCGTCGCGCAGCTCGAGGAAGTGCTCTCGAACTACGGCGAGGTGTTCGAAGTGTGGTTCGACGGCGCGTGCGGCGAAGGTCCGAACGGCAAGCGGCAGGTGTACGACTGGCCGCGCTTCGTCGCCACGGTGCGGCGGCTGCAGCCGAACGCCGTGATCTTCAGCGACGTCGGCCCGGACGTGCGATGGATCGGCAACGAACGCGGCGTCGCGGGCGAGACGTGCTGGTCGATGATTTCGCCCGAGGGTTTCGAGCCGGGCGTGGGCGCGCCGCCGCAGGACGTGCTCAACCAAGGGCTCGAGAACGGCACGCACTGGATCGGCGGCGAGTGCGACGTGTCGATTCGGCCCGGCTGGTACTACCACGCAGCGCAGGACGGCGAAGTGAAGTCGCTCGAGCATTTGCTCGGGCTGTGGAGCGCGTCCGTGGGCCGCAACGCGAACCTGCTGCTCAACCTGCCGGTCGACCGGCGCGGAATCGTGCACGAGAACGACGCGGCGCGACTGATCGAGCTGCGCAACGCGCTCGACGCGATCTACCGCGACGACCTGGCGCGGCGCTCGAAGGCCTCGGCGAGCTGCGTGCGCGGCGAGAACGAGCGTTTTTCGGCCGCAAACCTGATCGACGGCGACGCGCGGAGCTATTGGGCCGCCGACGACGGCGTCACGCAGGCGACGCTCACGCTCGCGTTCGATTCGCCCACGCGCGTCGACCGCGTCGTGCTCGGCGAGGCGATCGAGCTCGGCCAGCGCGTGAAGCGCTTCACGCTCGCCGCGCGCACGAGGGGCGGCGAAGTCGAGCTCGCGCGCGGTACGACCGTCGGCCGCAAACGCATCGTCGAGTTCGCGGCGCGCGAAGTGACCTTGCTCGTTCTTCGCATCGAAGACGCGCGCGCCTGCCCGACGCTCGCGTTCTTCGAGGCCTACGACGCGCCGCGTTAACGCCCGATCCGCTGGCGGAACTTCGCCGCGAGCTTGATCTGCGCGCGAGCGTAGAGCTGCTGCGTCGCGTGTTCGTTCGGGCGGCTCACGCTGCTCGAGCCCGCGAGTGCATGGGCGCGCGCGGAGGCTGCTGTCGCGAGCGATGCGGGCCCGTACCGCGGCGCGCGCCTCGAGCGCATGCTCGGTCTCGTTCCGCTCGGCGCGGATCCGCAGTCGCGGCTCGAGGAATTCGCGTTCGCGCGCAGCGGCGCCGTGCCCGCGCGCGATCCCGCGAGCGGAGCGCTGAAGCTCGACGAGGCGAGCGCGATCGTGTTCGTGCTCCTGCCGGGCGGCGAGTTTCGAATGGGCGCCCAAGCGAGCGCGGCGGACGCGCCCGGCTACGACCCGCTCGCGCGCCCGGAAGAGAGTCCCGTGCACGCGGTGCGGCTGCGGAGCTTCTGGATCGCGAAGCACGAGCTCACGCAAGGTCAGTGGTCGCGCCTCGGCGGCGGCCGCCCGAGCGCCGCGCCGGACGAGATCGAAGGCGGCGAGCCCGATCGGCATCCGGTCGTGGGCGTGAGTTGGAACGCCTGCGTGGAGTTGCTCGCGCGGTTCGGCCTCGCGCTGCCGACGGAGGCGCAGTGGGAGTACGCCGCGCGCGGCGGAACCGAGGGGGGCTATCTCGGGCACGAGTCCGCGCGCGGCCTGAGCGGGTCAGTGAACCTCGCGGATGCAACCGTCGTCGCGGCGCGGCTCGGCTGGCCGCAAGCGGCGGGAATGGAGTGGCTCACCGATGGCTTCGTGCGCCACGCGCCCGTCGGCAGCTTTGCGCCGAACGGCTTCGGTTTGCACGACGTGCTCGGGAACGTTTGGGAGTGGTGCGTCGACGAGCCGGGCCCGTATTCCGCCGCGGTTCAGCCGGGAAGCGGGCTGCGAATCGCGTCGGACGCGCTCACCCGCGTCGCGAGCGGCGGCGGGTTCATCAACAACGCGGCCTTCGCGCGCACGACGATTCGCGACACCGGCCGCTCGCGCAGCTTCGACAGCCCGTACCACGGCGCGCGTCCTGTGTTCGCCGCGACGCCGTGGGATGAATAGCGCGCGAACTTGCAGTGGTCAGAGCACCGACCGCTCATCGGAGACGCGGGTGAAAGCTGCTGCAAGCGCTGAGACCTCGCGCACCTTCCACAAAGCTCCGCTCGTGCACCTTGCGAACCGAGGCCCGCGCCGGATACTGACCCGGCTTGATTCGTCGATGCGACCTTCGTTGCCCCACGTGAGGGCGCTCTCCGCGGACCCATGGGGTTTCCCATGCGTCGCCGGAAGAGCGGTCGCTTCTTCCATCGATTCCTCAAAGCTCTTGAGCTGATCGACCAACGGCGCGCGCGGTGATTCCAGCGCCGGCAACGGCTGGGTCCGGTTCCCACCAACCCGACCCACCGTCCCATGAACGTCCAACGTCTCAGCCCCCCCGTCGTTGCGTCCCTTCTGCTCGCGGCGCCGGCCGCAGCGCAGTGCAACTACCAGAGCGGCACTCCGCAGTGCTTCAGCTTCGCCCCGCCGCTCACCGAGGCCGGCAACATCAGCGAGAACTTGATCCTGCGCTCGGACAAGCTCTCGATCACCGGCGACGTCCGTTTCCGCACGCGCAACGCGGATTCTCCGATCGACGCGCCCTACGCCCGCGGCGACCAGGTCTCGACGCGCGCGCGCGTCAACCTCGACTACAAGGTCGACGAGAACATCAGCGCCTTCGTGCAGTTCAACTTCTCGGAGTTGTGGCCCGGCTCGGACAACTACTCCGACGCGGTGCTCGACAACGACTTCAACGGCATCGCCCAAGCCTATCTCCTCACCGAGGACCTGTTCGGCGCCGGCGAGACGCTGCGCATCGGCCGCAGCTACTTCTCGATCGCGTCGGGCTTGGTGTACGGCTCGTGCGACTTCCTTCAGTACCCGGCGGCGGGCACGGGCGTGTGGCTGTCGAAGACCTTCGGCGACCACTCGGTCGAGCTGTTCGGATTCGACAACAACGGCACGCTCACCGCGGCCGCGAACGGCGCGCGTTATGTCGGCGGCTCCGGCCGCATCGATCTGGGCAACGAAGTCATCGCCGCGATCGAGCCCTGGGCGCTTTTCGGGACCGGCGAAGGCGACGTGCAGAACGAAGACGAGTGGTACGGCGTCGCGGCCTACGGCGGATTCGGCGAGAGC
Organism: uncultured Planctomycetia bacterium; assembly: GCA_937952135.1. Taxonomy (GTDB): domain Bacteria; phylum Planctomycetota; class UBA1135; order UBA1135; genus WYBT01. Next base: position 11,122 of record CALFYL010000235.1, on the reverse strand, counting down.
GAGCGCGGCCAACTGTTCCAGTGGAACGGCGAAGTCGCGCAGCGCGACGTCGAAACGACGGACGAGACGCGCGTGGCCTACCGCGTGAATCTGCTCACCGACGTTCACGGCCTCACCGGCGGCTTCGTCGATCGACTGCGCCTCACGCGCACCGACTCCGAGGGTGCGATGCACATCAACCCGGGCGACTTCAACACCGCGGGCTTGCTGCACCAGTACACCGGCGCGTGGCGCAGCGATCTGGAGACGAGTCAGGTCGGCCTGACGTTCCAGCCCGCTGAGAAGTTCACGCTCGACCTCGCCTACCTCGCGCTCGACCCCACCGGCTTCGGCGGCGTGACCCACGAAGGCAACGCGATGCTGGGCATCAAGCTGCGCGACGGCGCCTTCGCGTGGCTCGGGTACGGCCGCGACGACGACGACCGCGAAGTGATCTATTCGCAGCTTACGATCTTCTTCTGAGCCGGTTCGCGCGGCGGCGATCGAGCGGGGTGTGACGAGCGGTTGTGGCCCCGCTACCTGCGGGCCGTGCCGTCCGCCCCCCCGCCGCGCCGATTCGCGAACCGCCAGCCCGCGCACGGCAGACTCGCACTTCGAGGGCTCGCGTGCCTGCTCGCGTTCGCGGCGAGCGCGTCGGCGATCGGCTCGCGGCTCCATTTGCCGCCCGAGGAACGCCGCTTTCGAAGCGGCGACATGCTCGAGGTGCCGGGATCTCCGGCGATCCTCGGACACGTCGAAGTCGGCTGGAAGCGCGTGCAGATCGAGTATGGCGCGGTCTTCGACACCGGGTACGGCTGGGACGCGTTGAGCGAGAGCCTGGTCGCCCACTCCGACTTCGCGGTCAGCGCCGCCACTCCGCTCGGGCCCGACGCGATCGCCGTCGCCGGTTACGTCAAGAGCGAGAGCTCGATCACCACGCTGGTGGAAATCTGGACGCTCGAACGCGCCTGGGTGCGCCAGGCGACCGGCGACTCGGCGCCGTCGGGCGAGCGAGAGCTCCACGTCGGCCGCGTGCTCGAACGCCGGCGCGTCTTCGAAGAGCGCGACACGCCGGGCCGCGCGTACGTCCGTCGCATCGTGAAGCGCCGCGGCGTCAAGGACTCGCTGCTGGTGCAATTCCACGACTCGGGCGCGTTCTACAAGCTCGACTACGGCGCTCCGACGGCGTTGCTCGCGCCGAGCTTTGTCCCCCCGGATTCCGCCTCGGGCGCGCTCGTCCGCCCCGTCGACAGCGCCGACCGTCCCTCGCTCCGCGGCGCGACACACCGCACTCTCGGCTGTCTGTACTTCCTCGATCCCGCGGTCGAGATGTGCACGGGCCGCGAATACGCGTCGCGGTTCGTGTTGATCGATGAGAACTGCGATGGGGCGATCGACGAGTCCCGGGAAGTCCTGAACGAGGATCTGCGCGCCTGGTACGAGCTCGGCTACGAGGAAATCGCGCTCCGCACGCCGCCGGAGTGAGTCCAGCCGCCGGCGTTCGCTCGAGCTCGAGCGCGCGAAAACTCGCCCCGCGGAACCGCGAAAGGGACTCCGGCGCCCGAGAAGCACTCCGGCGGAAGAAGCTTCCGAGCCGTTCAGCCGATAGATTCCCGCCCCTCCGATGACCTGGGAATCCTGGTTCACCCTCGCCGTGCTCGCGCTGATGGTCGCGGCGCTGGCGCGCAACTACGCGACGGACATGGTCATGCTCGCCGTCGTCGGCGTGTTCATGACCGCGAGCCTGTTCTCGGACAAGTTCCCGAGCACCGGCAAGCTCGTCGCGGGCCTGGGCAACGAAGCGGTCGTCACCGTCGCGGTGCTCTACGTCGTCGTCATCGGCCTTTCGCGCACCGGCGCGATGAGTTTGCTCACCAAGCCGCTGCTCGGCCGGCCGAAGTCGGTCGCCGGCGCGCAAGCCCGACTGATGATCCCGTGCGCGGGGCTCTCGGCGTTTCTCAACAACACGCCGATCGTGGCGATGTTCATGCCCGTGCTCTCCGACCTGTGCAAGCGCACGGGTATTGCGCCCGGCAAGCTGTTCATGCCGCTGTCGTTCGCGACGATCCTCGGCGGCACGTGCACGCTGATCGGCACGAGCACGAACATGGTCGTGTACGGCCTGCTCGTCGCCGAAACCGGCGACCGCAATGCGCTCGGCATGTTCGACCTCGCGTGGGTTGCACTGCCGGCGACGGTCGTCGGCGTCGTCTTCATTCTCACGACCAGCAAGTGGCTGCTGCCGGATCGCAAGCCCAGCCTGAGCGCCTCGAGCGATCCGCGCGAGTACACGATCGAACTCGAGGTCGAGCCGCAGAGTCCGCTGATCGGCAAGAGCATCGAGGAGGCCGGTCTGCGCGGCTTGCCCGGCGTGTTCCTGGCGGAAATCGAGCGTGGCGCGAAGCTCATGCCAGCCGTCGCGCCGACGGAGGTGCTGCAAGCGGGCGACCGGCTGATGTTCGTCGGCATCGTCGACTCGGTGGTCGAGCTGCAGCGGATCCGCGGTTTGCGGCCGGCGACGAACCAGGTCTACAAGCTCGACTCGCCGCGCTCGGAGCGCTGCATGATCGAGGCGGTCGTGTCCAACCACTGTCCGATGGTCGGCATGACCATCCGCGACGGCAAGTTTCGCTCGGTCTACAACGCGGCGGTCGTTGCGGTCGCGCGCTCGGGCCAGCGCATCAACAAGAAGATCGGCGACATCGTTCTCGAGCCCGGCGACCAACTGCTGCTCGAGGCGCATCCCAGCTTCCACGACCAGCAGCGCAATTCGAAGGACTTCTTCCTGGTCTCGCGCATCGCGGATTCGACGCCGCCGGGGCATGAAAAGGCCTGGCTCGCGATCGGGTTGCTCGCGGCGATGGTCGTCGTGGCGGGCTTCGAGTGGCTCTCCATGGTGCACGCGGGCTTGCTCGCGGCGGCGGGCATGCTGCTCACCGGATGCTGCAACGCAACGGAGGGCCGGCGCGCGATCGACTGGGAAGTGCTGATCACGATCGCGGCCGCGCTCGGCATCGGAGAGACGATGCGCAGCACCGGCCTCGCGGCGCAGATCGCCAACGGCGCCGTCGGCGCGATCGGCAGCGAACATCCGTGGCTCGTGCTCGCGACGATCTACGCGACGACCATGCTGCTCACCGAGTTGCTCAGCAACAACGCCACCGCCGCGCTCATGTACCCCATCGCGATGGCGACCGCGACCTCGCTGAAGCTCGATTACCACCCGTTCCTGATCGTGATCATGATCGCGGCCTCGTGCGGCTTCGCGACGCCTTTTGGCTACCAGACGAACTTGATGGTCTACGGACCGGGCGGCTATCGCTTCACGGACTTCCTCAAGCTCGGCGTGCCGCTCGATCTCGTGACCATGGCGGTGACGCTCGCGATCGTGCCGCAATTGTGGCCGCTCGCGCCAATCTCGTAGCGACTCAGCGGCGCACGAAGCGCACCGATGGGGTGTCGGTGGGCGCGGACAGTCTCAACCTGCGGTCGGAGCGCAGGTCGTAGACCTCGACGCGGAACGTCGCGCGATCGGAGGCTCGCAGTGGATCGGCGACGAGTCCGAGGTCGGCCAACCCGTGCGCCAGCTTCGAGATTTCGCTGTGGAGCACCGCGACCTGCGCGTGGCTCGCGCTCGAGATGGAGTTCACGTCTTCGACGTAGACCTCGAACGCGTTCGGAGGGAACGCCGTCACGTCGGGGTGGAGCTCGTGCAGCAGGCGCAGCCGCCAACGGACGCGGTCTTCGAGTCGGAGGCCGATCATGCGCGACGTTGAACGGGCATTCTCCGTGCGCTCGTGGCGGATCTCGTCGAGCGGACCCGTCGGCGATGGGAGCTCGAGTCGATACCTGACCAGCGGCGGCCATTGATCGTGCGACGAACAACTGAATCGCGCCCAGAATCTCTCACTGGCTTGAGCCTCGCTGCCCACGTCGCGCAGTCCCAGCGCAAACTCCCACGGCGCGCCGACGAGCAACTCGTCGACGATGCGCGGATCCCGCGCCGCGGTCAACTCGATCGCCGCCGCCCAGTACGCGGACTTGCTGCGCATGCCGAGCGCGACGAAGCGCGCGAGATTGTCGGCGGCGCGCTGTTCGTCTTTCTCGCAAGCGAGCGCGAGGTACACGAACTCGGCGTACTCCTCGGAGGCCCGCGCCAGAATCAGATCGGCCGGCGCCGCATGGTCGAGCTGGATCAGCGCGTCGAGCAGCCGCGAATACGTCGTGGCCGACTTGCCCTTCGTTCGCGCCGTTTCCGTGCGCAGCGCCTCGACCAGCGCCGGTGCAAACTCGCTGAAGCCATGCTGACCGATCAGGTACGCCGCGCTTTGAACGAAGAAGCCCGACTCTGACGCGAGCAACTCCGGCAAGTGCGGTTTCGCGGCCTCGAACCGCGTCTCTCCGGGCCGGCTTTCGCGCAGCGCGTCGAGCGCAGCCCGAAGCTCCACGCTCGAAGGCGCCTGCGCCAGGGAACACAACGTGGCGACAGCGAGGGCGGCGAACACGCGCGCTCAAACGTGCGCTTGTGCACGAGGTTCACCTGACTTCGTCATCGAGGCCGGGGCGCACGCTCGCCATCCGAGCGCTTCTTCTCTCCCGGAACCGTCCGCGTTCGAACGAGGCTCAACGCTGTCGGCCCCGCGTCGCTCGCGAGTGTTCGCCGGTCGACTTGGGGTCTAGCGACGCAACCCACGCCTCAGTGCGCGCAACCGACGCCGCGCCCGCTCCGACCCACATCGCGCCGCAAACTCGAGCAGTCGCTCGGCCGCGCGCAGGCTCTTGCGTACGCCGCGACCAGCGAGGTGGTGTTGCGCGAGGAGCAAGTAGGCGTCGTCGCAGCCGAACTCTCCGGGTGCGTCGCACTCCACGGCGCGCTTCAACCAAGCGACCGCAGCGCGTTCATTTTGTCGAACACCGTCGCCACTGCTGTAAGCCCGCGCCAAATTGACGCACGCTTGCGCAACTCCGGCGCGCGCCGCCCGCTTGCAGAGTTCGGTCGCTTCTTGCCTTGCGCGCGGTGACCTCCCATGGTCGTGCAACTGCACAGCCAGGTCACTCCAACAAGCCGCATGCCCTGCCGCCGCACCACGCCGCAGCAGCCGCAAGCCTCTCGCGGTGTCCTGCTCGACGCCGTCTCCTTCGAGGAGACGACGCGCGAGTTCGCGCCGAGAGTCAACATCTCGACGCGCGTCTCTCGCGAGCAGCGCCAGCCCCGCATCCGCGTCGCGCTTCACGCCCGAGCCGGATATCAGGCACGCAGCGACGCAACGCTTCGCAGGGCTGTCTCCGAGTTCCGCGCCCCGCATGTAGCACGCAAACGCGCGGCGGAGGTCCTTGCGCACACCATCGCCGTACTCGAAACACAGACCTAGGTTTCGCCAAGTATGCGCCAGTCCGCCCTCCGCGGCTGCGCGATAGAGCCGAACCGCGCGACGTCGGTCGCGACGCCCGGCGTGGCCGTAGAAGAGCGCGTAAGCGCGCCCGTGGAGCCGCTCGAGACGCGCCTCCTCAGCTTCCGCGCAATGAGGCTTCGTGGATGCCATGGTGCTCAGAGCGCCAGCGTCCCCACGAAACTCGCCGCGGCGATCGCGACCCTGCGCTCGCCGTGGGTCTCGCTCGTCGATGCGCGCTGCGACTCCACGCTCCCGATGCTATCGCCAGATCGAGCACTCCGCGTGACTCCACGCAGCCGCGAAGGCTGGTTGCGCGATGTCGCTCTCCTTCCTCAGCGGAGCCATGCTCGCGTTGGCGCCAGCGTTGTCTCAGGTCGATGACACGCGCAGGCCGCTGACGAATCGTCGAGTCAGCGCGCGCGAAACGCGAAGACAACCCCCGGTTCCGGCGTGTCAGCCCACACGTCGTCGCGCCCGTCGCCATCGATGTCGCCGCACCAGTGCGCGGCGCTGACCGGCGCCGGCAACGGGTGGGTGAGCAACACGGCGCCACTCGCTCCCGAGCGCACGTACACCATGCCGGACGTCGACTTGGCGAAGACGAAGTCCCTGTGCAGGTAGGTCTTCTCCAGCTCGTCGTCGACGCCATCGCCATCGAAGTCTCCGCGCTCGCGCTCCGGCGGACGCGTCGCGGGCGACGGTTCGAGTCGCTGCACCATCGAGTATTGCGGCGGGTTCTTCCAACCGCGAACGATGTCCTCGCCGTCACCGAAGAAGCGGAGAAGGACGAAGAGGCCCACCAGAACTACCACGCAACCGACGAGCACCGCCGCGATCGAGACTCCGACCGAGCGCGCGCGGTGATCGGATCCGTCGGAAGTCGTCACGGGTCGAGTCTCCCCCACTCCCCCCAGCCTCGTCAAACGCCCGATCTCGAGCTCGCTCCGATCAACCTGCGCTTCGCAACGCGAGAGACGGGAAATCATCACGCCGCGCGACTCAGGATGCGCTGCGCGAGTCCTTTCGCCGTGTCAGTCCGCGTGGCGCGCGAGCAACTCCAGCCCTCGCCGAACGTCGCGGCGTATTCCGTCTCCGTCGCACAACCGGCGGCCGAGTTCGAGCTGCGCTTCACTGTCGCCGAGTTCCGCGGCGCGTTGCAAGAGTTCGTTCGCGCGGCGAACGTTGCGGCGCAGGGCGTTCCCGTGGCCCTCGCGCAAGCACATCGACAGCAAGTGCATCGCAAAGGAGTCGCCAGCGGCCACGCCGATCTCGAGCCACGCCTCCGCTTTCGCGAACTTCGCAGAGGACTTGGTCGACGACTCGTGAAAGTGCATCGCGATCCAGAACGCCGCACCGGGCTCCTCGCGGCGCGCGAGCGAGCGCAAACTCGAGAGTGCGGCGCGCGCGTCCTTGCGAACGCCGTCCCCGAAGAGCTGGCGACGCGCCCACTCGACTCGAGCCAGCGTGGAGCCGGATGCAACGAGCTTGCGGAGCGCCGCTTTCGCGCCTCTTGGATCGCGGCGAAAGCCCTCGCGGCCGTCGAAGGCCGCGTCGATCAGGCGCAACTTCGCGCGAACCGAACCCAGCTTCGCCGCGCGGCGCGTGAGCCTCCGGAACTCGCGCAGGTTCTTGGCTACGCCGTCGCCCCAGCGGTAGCAGAGCGCGAGATTCCAGGTCGCGAACGCATCACCGCAATGCGCGGCCTCGGAGTAGCAACGCACGGCGTGCCGAACGTCGCGCTCGACGCCCTCTCCGTAGAAGTAGACGACCCCGAGGTTGTTGAGCGCCTCGGGCTCGCCATGTCGCGCTGCGCGCCGAGCCCAGCGCTCCGCGTCTGCAAGGTCCCGCTTCGCCCCGACGCCCTGGGTCTGAGCCATGCACAGCGAGTACATCGCCTGTGCGTTGCCGCGGCGCGCGAGCTTTCGAAGCAGCCCTACGGCGAACTCGGGATCCACCCCGGGCCGAGGACGCGGGTTCCACGGCTCTTCGTAGTCGCGCCAGAGGAACAACCGCGCCGCATCGTCGGCCTCGCCGGGTTCGAGGTGCTCGAGCGCCGTGACAACAAGCTGCTTCGCCTCGCGAACCCGGCTCGCGCTCGGCGTGCGCGGCCGGTCGAGGAGCTCTTCGGCGAGCTTCGCGGCGGCCTTTGCATCTCCGCGCTCCGCTCGCGCGCGGAGTCGCGCGATGAGTTTGACTCGACGTGTGTGCACTTTCTCGACTCCAACTTCAACTGCACGCGGCGGCGCGCGGTCGTCAACGAACGAACGAAAACACCCTCGGGCTCGGGTCGCTGACGTAGACATCGTCGCGGCCGTCGCCGTCCGAGTCTCGAAGCCACCAGGCCTTGGAGAACGGGCTTTCGAGAGGGTGAGCGAGCAGTACGTCGCGGCTCGCGCCCGAACGCACGTAGAGCATGCTGAACGTGCCCTCGCTGAACAGGAATTCGCGGGTCATCCAGACGATCTCGAGCTCGTCGTCGACGCCGTCGCCATCGAAGTCGCCGCCAGTAGCGCGGCGTTCGTGCGCGGGCGCCGCGGCCACGTGAATCCGACGTGTCGACCCGTACTGACCCGAGACGGTCCAGCCGCGCCAGATGGCCTCCGGTTCCTCGGCCACCCGCAGCACGACGTACGCGAGCAAGAGAAGCGCCGCCAGCGTCCCCACGAAACTCGCCGCGGCGATCGCGACCATGCGCTCGCCGTGGGTCTCGCTCGTCGATGCGCGCTGCGACTCCACGCTCCCGATGCTACCGCGGGCTCGAACGCCCGCGTGGCGATCGCGCGTGACTAGGCTCGGCCGCGAAAGCTAGCCGAGCCATGACGCTCTCCGTGTTCGGCGCATCGCTGCTCGCGTGCGCGCCGGCGTTGGCCCAGGTCGAGGACCCGCGCACGCCGCTGATCGGCCCGTTCTTCGCGTTGGACGCTGGCGGTGACTTGCTCGCGTGCGCCATCGCGCCCGCGCCGGGCGAGTACACGCTCGCGATCGACAACGTCCCCTACGGGGGAAGCCACATCAGTGTGTCGTCGCTGATCTCAGAACGGTCCCTGGCTAGCGCCCTCCCCTCGAATGGGTTGAGCCTGCACTGGCGCGTCGAGTTGCCTGAGTTCGTGCCCGGCAACCTCGAACTTCGTGTCTTTGCGGGCGAGCAGGCGCCGATCTGGATCCACAGGACTTGGCGACTTCCCGACGCTCGCTGGGCCGCGCCCGTCGTACCTCGTACGTGCTTGCAAGCGAACGACGATCCGTGGCCGCCCGGCCTCATCATCGTCTCGATCGACGCATGCGAGGCCGCCCGCACTTGGCGCGCCGCGGCCAAACTTCGGCCCGATTGGATGCTCGTGCTCGACGATCTGTCCGCGGTTGCGCCGCGCGATCTCGAGGAAGCTCGAGCGCATTATCGGCGCCTGTACCTCGAGGCGGATCTCTTGCAGCCGATGGGAATGGCGCAGCTTTTCAATCTCCCGTCGTTCGGCGCGCTCGCGCCGCCTCGGGACGCGCTCGCCACCTTGCGACAGGCGTTCTCGGAGCACCAAGCGCTTACGGCGGACGATTCACTGTGGAGCACGGCGTCACCCGGGCTGCGCTCCGGCGAACTGGAGCTGATCCTCGTCGATCCGTCGGAGCTGCTCGAGTCAAACTCGATGGATGCGGCGTGGCGCCGGCTCGCGTTTTCGCGCGCGGCGTTCAAGCTCGTCGTGAAGCCCGGCCGCTGGTTCGACGCGCGCTTCTCCGATCGCGCGCAGTGGGACGAGCTTCTCACTCGGCTCGCCTTCCACGGCGTGTTCGGGGTGGTGCTGATCGGCACGGACCCGCACATCTCAGGCGTCGTCGAGCACTCGACGAGAGCTCAGCTCGGCTACGACCTGCTCGAAGTCGTTTGCGGACCCGCGACGGCGCGCGTCGAACCTCCGCCAGCGCCGCCGGATCCCAACTTCATGCCGCGTTCGCCGATGGAAGCCGCGCTCGTGAGAGTCCAGGTGAGAGCTCTGCAGATGCGCATCACGCTCGAGGACCCGTCCGGGCGCCATCGCTTTCCGGTCGACCGAAGTTCGACGTGGCTCCGGCCGCGCTGACGACTCACCGCGAGACAAGATCCACGCCGCCTGCGTAGATTGGCGCGGTGCCGAAGCTGCTCCGCATCGCCGTCTGGTTCGTCGCGCTCGTCGCGGCGGCGGCCACGCTCGCGGTGCTCGGACTGCGCTCGATGTCGGCGGAGGCTTCGCGCGTGGAGGAGCGGCTGCGCGCGCAGTCGGCGGCGCTTGCGCGGACCGCGGTCGAGGCCTTCGATGCCGCGGCGCGCGAGCTCGAGCCCGACGGAGTCGACCGTCTCGCGTTGAAGGTCTCGAGCGAAGGTGAGTGGCTCGATGCGCCGGCGGCGCGGCGCAGGAGCGACAGCGGACCGACGCTGTACCAACGCTCGCAGATCGACGAGCTTGAGCTCGCAGGCGACGTGGAGAGCGCGCAGAGCAAGCTCGAGAGCTACGCGGAGCGCGCGGATCAGCCGGGAATTGCAGCCTGGGCGCTGTCGAGCCTCGCGGCGATCCAGATGCGCGTCGGGAACACGGAACTTGCGCGACAGACGCTCGAGCGGCTCGTGGCCGAGCATCCCGAAGCCGTCGACGAACGCGGCCTGCGGCGCTCGCTGGCGGCGCGTTGGACGCTCGCACAGCTCGACGGGCTGCCGCGCGAGGAGCTGAAGGAGCTGTACCGCGAGCTCATCGACGACCACGTGAGCATCGACCAAGCGTCCGTCGCCACCCTCGCGCAACTCGTCGGCGAGGCGTTGCGCAGCGTCGATGCGACCGCCTTCGACGAGCTCCGATCGCACGACGAAACGCGCCGCTTCACGCGGCTCCTGCGCGCGAGCTGGACGCGCGGGATCTCGAACTGGATCGCTTCGGGTGCGCCGAACGGCCGCGCGTGGTTCGAACTCGCCGCCGATCCGCTCGCGAGTCCGCCAACGATCGAGCACGCGCTCGTGCGCGTTCGACCGAGCGAGGACGGCCTCGAAGCCGTTGCGCTCCGCTGCGCGACGCTCGCGCGAGAAGCGCTACAACGGCCGGAAATCGCGGCCTGGAGCGAGCTCGGCTTCGGAGCGAGCCTCGTGGACCCGAGCGGGCGCGCGGTCGCGGGCGCGGAGCTCGAACTCGACGCGGACACCGTCGTCGCCGCGCTGCCGCCGCCGTTCCGCGAGCTCTCGGTTCGCGCGAGAAACCTCGACATCGAAGGCGCTCGCCGCGAAGCGCGACGGAAATTCTGGACCCTCGCGGGGCTCTCCGCGCTCGCGCTCGCCGTCGCCGTCGGCGCGTCGTGGGTCGGCATCCGCGCGCTCGATCGCGAAGCGCGCGCGGCTTACCAGCGCGAACAGTTCGTCGCCGCCGTGACGCACGAGCTCCAGGCGCCGCTCGCCTCGATCCGCCTGCTCGCCGAACTGCTCGAGCAGGGCGGAGTGAGCGAGTCGAAGGTCCGCGAGTTCGGCGCGCGCACGGTCTCGGAAGCCGACCGACTCTCGCGCCTCGTGTCGTCGGTGCTCGAGATCGCGCGACTCGACGGCGGCGCGAAGCCGCGCGATCGAGAGGATGTTCTCGTGCGCCGACTCGCGCTCGAAACTCTGCGCCAGTTCGAACCGCTCGCGCTCGAACGGGGCCTCGCGGTGAAACTGCGTCCGAGCGACGAAAGCTTGCGCGTGCTCGCGAGCCGCGACGCGCTCGGCAGCGCGCTGTTCGAGCTGCTGACGAACGCGTCCAAGT
>CALFYL010000234.1 GCA_937952135.1 uncultured Planctomycetia bacterium | reverse complement strand
CCGCGCGCGGCGGCAAGAGAATTCGAGACCTCGCGGGCGGCGCTGTAGCATCCACGATTCACCTCCGCTGCGCTCTGAGCCCGACGCTCGGGCCCGACTTCTCCGCACCTCGCCGCTCCATGGACACCTCGACAGCCATCGTGAGCGTGTACTCCGCACTCGCGGGGCTCGTGGCGGTGTTCGGCGCGCACCGCGCGTGGCTGCTCGCGCGCTTTCGCTGGGCCGAACGCGAGCCGCTCCCGGCCTTCGACGAGGCGCGCGCGCCGCACGTCACGCTGCAACTGCCGCTCTACAACGAGCGCACGGTCGCGGCGCGGCTGCTCCGCGCCGCGGGGGAGCTCGACTATCCGCGCGAGAAGCTCGAGCTCCAAGTGCTCGACGATTCGAGCGACGAAACCCGCGCCATCGTGGACCGCGAAGTCGCACGGCTCGTGCGGCTCGGCGTCGACGCCCGCGTCGTGCGGCGCACGGGCCGCACGGGCTACAAGGCCGGCGCGCTAGCGCACGGACTCGAGAGCGCGAAAGGCGAGTTCGTCGGCGTCTTCGACGCGGACTTCGCGCCGCGGCCGGACTTCCTGCGCCGCACGATGGGCGCCTTCGCCGACCCGTGCATCGACCTCGTGCAGGCGCGCTGGGAGCACCTCAATCGCGATGAGAGCGCGTTCACGCGCGCGCAGGCGGTGCTGCTCGACGGACACTTCGTGATCACGCACAAGGTGCGCTTCGACCGCGGCCTGTTCCTGCACTTCAACGGCACGGCGGGTGTGTGGCGCAAGAGCGCGATCGAGCGAGCCGGGGGCTGGCAGCACGACACGCTGACCGAGGACCTCGACCTGTCGTACCGCGCGCAACTCGCGGGTTCGCGGCTTCGCTACGCAGCGCACGTGACGGCGCCGGCGGAACTTCCCGGCGACATCGCGGCGTTCAAGTCGCAGCAGGCGCGCTGGGCGCGCGGTACGGTGCAGACCGCGCGCAAGCTGCTCGGCCGAATCCTCCGCGCCGACTTGCCGTGGCGCGTGAAGCTCGAAGCCGCCCTGCACTTCTCCGCGCACGCGGGCCATCCCATCGTTCTGGCGCTCGTCGCGCTGTTCCCGTTCGCCGTCGGTGTCGCATCGAAGGTCGCCTTCGGCTGGTACGCGGTCCTGCTCGGTCTGTGCACGCCCGCGGTGCTGCTGTTCCACGAGCGCGCGCAACGCGCCCTCGGTCGCAATGGGCGTCAGCGCGCGCGCGATTGCGTGCTCGCGGTCGTGCTCGGCCTCGGAATGAGCGGCGGCCTCGCGCGCGCCGCGCTCGCGGGTTTGCGCGGCCCCACGGGCGAGTTCGTTCGCACGCCGAAGCGCGGCGACGGCAGGCAGCGCGCGTACGGCGCGGCGCTCGCGGCGCGACCGGGATTCGAGTTCGTCCTCGCCGCGTGGGCGCTGTTCGGCGTTGTGCAAGCAGGGCGCGCCGGCGCATGGGCCGCGGCGGCCTTCGCGGCGCTCTACGTCGCTGGATTCGCGTGGGTCGGATGGCTGTCGGTCGTTCACGCGCGGCGCGAGCGATTCGCGCACGACGAGTCGAGCTCGCCCGCGAGCACGGTGGATGGCGCGCCGGCGCGCGAGCCGCGGACGCGGCCCTCGAAAGCTCGCACACGCGCCCGCGCATCGTGAGCGGTTGCGCGCGCGGAGCGCGGTCGTTCTACTCCGCCGAGCCTTGAGCACCAGCGCGTCCATCCGGTTGAGCATGCGAGCGCTGCGCAAGCGCTTCGGCGCGACGCTCGCGCTCGACGGCGTCGACCTCGAAGCGCGCGCGGGAGAGGTGCTCGCGCTCGTCGGTGAGAACGGCGCGGGCAAGTCGACGCTCATGAAGGTGCTCGCGGGCGCGCTCGCGCCGGACAGCGGCGAAATGACGCTCGACGGCGAGCCCTATGCACCCGCGACGCCGCTCGACGCGCGACGGCGCGGCGTGGCGATGATCCATCAAGAGCTCGCGCTCGCGCCGCACTTGAGCGTGGCGGAGAACGTGATGCTCGGCGGCGAGCCGCGGCGCGGGCTGCGAGTGGATTGGAGCGCGCTTCGCTCGCGCACGCACGACGCGCTCGCGCAGCTCGGACGCGCCGACCTCGACGTGCGCCGCCGCGTCGACGAGCTTTCGGCCGCCGATCGCCAACTGGTCGAGATCGCGCGCGCCGTGGCCTTCGAAGCGCGCGTCGTGGTGCTCGACGAGCCGACCTCGAGCCTGGGCCGCGAAGACGTCGCGCACCTCTTCCGCCTCGTCGAGCGCCTGCGCTCGCGCGGCGCCGCCGTCGTCTACATCTCGCACGTCCTGGAAGAAGTCTTCGCGCTCGCGCAGCGCTTCGTCGTGCTCCGTGACGGGCGCTCGGTGGCGTGCGGCGCGTGCGCGGACAGCTCGCCGCAGCAGCTCATCGCCGCGATGGTCGGGCGCGAACTCGAAGTTCGTGCGAAGCGCGCGCCGACTCGCGCGGGCGAGGTCGTCGTGAGCCTCGAACGCGTCGCGGGAGCACGCCTTCCGCTCGACGCCTCGCTCGAGGTGCGCCGCGGCGAAGTCGTCGGAGTCGCGGGGCTCGTCGGCGCCGGTCGCACGGAGCTGCTGCGCGCGCTCATGGGGCTCGAACCCGTGCGCAGCGGCGCGCTGAAGCTCCTCGCGCTCTCGGGGCCGCGCACGCCGCACGAGCGTTGGCGCCAGGGAGTCGGCATGTTGAGCGAAGACCGCAAGCGCGAAGGGCTCGCGCTCGGACTGTCGGTCGCCGACAACCTGTGCCTGCCGCGCCTGTCCGCGTTCGCGCGCGGCGGCTGGCTCGGGCGCCGCGACGTCGAGAGCTCGGCGAAACGCTGGATCGACGCCCTGCGCATCAAGTGCCCCGGGCCGAGGCAGAGCGTGGGCGCGCTTTCCGGCGGAAATCAGCAAAAAGTCGCGCTCGCGCGGCTGCTGGAGGCCGACGTCGACGTGCTCCTGCTCGACGAGCCGACGCGCGGCGTCGACGTCGGCGCGAAGGCCGAGATCCATGCGCTCATCGACGCCTTCGCGCGCGGCGGCGAGCGCCAACGCGCCGTGATCGTGGTCTCGAGCTACCTGCCGGAGCTGTTCGGCATGTGCGACTCGATCGCGGTCATGGAGCGCGGCCGGCTGCACGCCGCGCGCGCCGTGCACGAGCTCGACGAGCACGCCGTCGTCGCGCAGGCCACCGGAGGCGCCGCGTGAGGCTCCAAGCGCGCGCGCTGCTCCGAACCCTCGGCCCTGCGCTCGGCCTCGCGGCTGCGTGGATGCTCTTCGCCGTGCTCGCCGGCCGCACGTTCACGAGCTGGGCCAACTTGCAGATCATGCTGATGCAGACGGCCGTCGTCGGAACCGCGGCGGTCGGCGCGACGTGGATCCTCGTCTCGGGCGGCATCGATCTGTCGGTCGGGTCGACGCTCGCGCTCGGCACGATGGTGGTCGCGCTCTTGCTCGAAGCCGGCGCGTCGCCCGGTTTCGCGGCGCTCGGCGGGATCGCGAGCGCCGCACTCGTCGGGGCCGCCATCGGTGCGCTCGTGATCGGCGAGCTCGGGCGCGTGATCGCCGCCGTCGCGGCCCTCGCGGCCTTCGCACTGCTCGGCCGTTCGCACGGCGTCGCCGTCGGACTTGCGAGCGGCGCGGCGCTCGCGCTGGTCCTCGGTTGGGGCGCGCCGAAGCTTCTCGGCAAGCTCCCGCTCTCGCCCTTCATCGTCACGCTCGGACTGTGGGGCGCTCTGCGCGGACTCGCGAAGGGCCTCGGCGACAATGAGCCGATCTATCCCTCCGACATCGGCTGGCTCCGCGACACGATGAACCTCGCGCCGAGCGGTGTGTTCTCCATCCTGCCGCCGGGGGTTTGCGTGTTGATCGTCGTTTCGAGCCTCGCCGCGCTCGCGCTGAAGTTCACCGTGTTCGGCCGCCACGTACTCGCCGTTGGCTCGAACGAAGAGACCGCGCGCCTGTGCGGCGTGCGCGTCGAACGTGTGAAGCTCGGCGTCTACCTCCTCGGCCTGGTGTGCGCCGGCATCGCCTCGGTGCTCCAGTTCTCGTACCTCTCGATGGGCGACCCCACCACCGCGCAGGGCTACGAGCTCAAGGTCATCGCGGCCGTCGTGATCGGCGGCGCCAGCCTGTCCGGCGGCCAGGGTTCGGTCGGCGGCGCGCTGATCGGCGCGCTGATCATGACCGTGGTCGACAACGGCTGCACGAAAGTGGGACTCGACAACTGGGTCCAGGAATTGGCGACCGGCGGCATCATCGTCGCCGCCGTCGCCCTCGATCGAGTGCGCGTTCGAAGCACGACTTGAGCGGGCGCCTTGCGAGTTGCGCGACGCGAGGGTATTCCCAGGGAAGTCGTGGCCAAGCGTCCCGCCTCCGCCGCCGTCCCCGCTCGACGCTTGTCCGTCGTTCCGGCTGCGCTCGTCGTCGGAATGATTCCGGCCGCCTACTTCGCGTTCGCGCCGCTCGAATCGGACTTGGAGGCTGCTCGTTCTCCGCGCGCCATAGGAGCCGCCTTTCGCGCACGGCACGATCCGAATTGGAACCGAACGGAGAGCCGCGAGGGCTTGTTCGAAGACGCGACCGATGCGCTCGGCATCGAGTTCACTCACGACAACGCGGCGCGCGGCGAGTATCGCTTGCCGGAGGAAATGGGCCCCGGAGTCGCGTGGCTCGACTACGACAACGACGGAGATCTCGACTTGTTCGCAGCGGGCGGAGGCGCCTTGTTCGACGAGGGTCCGACGCAGACTTGCCGCTTGTTCCGCAATAACGGAGAGCGCTTTGTCGACGTGAGCGAGGCGACGGGAGCGAACGTTCGCGGACACGCGTACGGCGCCGCGGTGGCGGACTACGACGACGACGGCGACGAGGATCTGTTCGTGACGCGCCTGGGGACGAGCGTGCTGCTGCGCAACGAAGGCGGGCGCTTCTCGGACGTGAGCGCCTCGAGCGGGATCGTCGACGCGAGCTTCGGTTCGATCGCCGTGTGGTTCGACTACGACCGCGACGGCAGGCTCGATCTGCTGGTCGGGCACTACATGGACTGGAGGCCGGAGCTCGAAGACGAGTGCTCTTCGCCGCTGGGTCAACGCGACTACTGCGACCCCACGCGCTACGGCGTGTTCGCGCGCAACGTGCTCTATCGCAACCGCGGCGGAGGACGCTTCGAGGACGTCACCGAGCGCGCCGGAATGGCGGGCGTGAAGAACCAGACGCTGGGCCTGGTCGCCGCGGACTTCGACGGGGACGGCTGGACCGATGTGTACGTCGCGGAAGACTCGATTCCGGCGAAATTGTGGCGCAACCGGCGCAACGGGACCTTCGCCGAGGAGTCGTTGCTCGCGGGCTGCGCGTTCGACGCGCGCGGGGTCGCGATCGCGGGCATGGGCGTCGCGTGCGAAGACCTCGACGGCGACGCGAAGCTCGACCTGTTCGTGACGAACATCCGCGGCCAGAGCCACTTGGCGCTGCTCGGCGACGGCGCGCGCTTCCGCGATGCGAGCCAGAAATTGGGCGTCGCGCCGTGGTCGACGGCGCCCACCGGTTTCGGCGTGGCGCTGTTCGACGCGGACCTCGACGGCCAATGGGATGCGTACATCGCCAACGGCGCCGTCGCGGTCTCGCCGCTCGCCGTTCCGGGCGCGAGTCCCTACGCCGAGCGCGATCAGTTCGTCTCGAGCGTGGGCGGCAAGTTCGTCGACCGCACCGCGCAGGCGGGCTTCGTGAGCGCGGGGGTCGGCCGCGGCGTGGCCTGCGCGGACTTCGACGACGACGGCGACCTCGATCTCGCGGTCGCGAACAACGGCGGGCGGCTGGAGCTGCTTCGCAACGTGCAGCGCGGCGGCGCGTGGCTCACGGTCGACGTGCGCACGGCGGCCGGTGCGCCGGCGCTCGGCGCGCGGGTGGAGGTGCGCCACGGCGAGCGCCGCCAGCGGCGCGAAGTGCGGCCCCAAGCGAGCTACCTGTCGAACCACGACCCGCGCGCGCACTTCGGACTCGGCGATGCGCAGGGCGTCGACGAAGTGCTCGTGATCTGGCCCGACGGCGCGACCTGGAGCGCGCGCGGCGTCGCACTTCGCACGCGGTTGCGGGTCTCGCGCGCGGACGCCGCTGGAGGAGCGCGGCGATGATCGCGCTCGCTTCCCGCGCAACGAACGCCGCGCTCGGCGTCGCGCTCGGCGCGCTCGTCGCCGTGGCGGTTGCGCGGCGCAGCAATGTCGCCGCGAAGGACGCGCCGCTTCCCGAGCTGCGCACCGAGATCGGAGAGGCGGGCGGCGCCGTCGCGCGTGTCGACCACGAGGCGTGGCTCTCCGCCTTCGAAGCCGCGGGCCTGCCGCCTCCGCCGAATTACGACGGAGTCGACGCGGCGCCCGTGCGCATCGCGCTCGACGCGGCGGCCGAGTGGATCCGACGCCGCGACGGCGACGCCCTCGGACGGCTCGGGCTGGTGCACCTCGCGTTCGAGCACCGCGCGCAGGCCGCCGAGTGCTTCGCCGCCGCGGAAAGCCTGGGCGCGCAGCGCGAGCGCTGGGCGTACTTCCTCGGCGCCGCGTGCCACGGCTTGCAGTGGAGCGACGCGGCGCTCGCGGCCTTCGAGCGAGCGCGCGCGCTCGATCCGCGCCAGGCGTTGACGCACGCACGGCTTGGCGATCTGTACCTCGCGGCGGGCCGCGCCTCCGATGCGATCGCGAGCTTCGACACCGCGCTGCGCCTGCAGCCGGGTCTCTCGGTGGCAGGCTGCGGCCGCGCGCGCGCGCAGCTCGAACTCGGCGAGCTCGACGCGGCGCTGAAGTCCGCAAGCACCGCCGCGCAGCGCCAGCCCGAGGACTTCGCGGCGCGGCGCGTGCTGGCGGACGTGCTCTCCAAGCTCGGCCGTCACGAGGAAGCCGCGAACGCGGCGCGCGCGGCCGACGCGCTGCCGAAGTATCTGGGCTGGGCGACGTCGGATCCGCGGCTGCGCGAGGCGCACGCATTCGCTCAAGTGACCAGTTACGTGCGCGCCGAAGTGAACGAAGCGCTCCGGCGTCAGGACTGGGCCGGCGCCATCCGGCACGGCGAGAAGCTGCTGCGACGCCGGCCGGCCGACCATGCCGTGCAGGCGATGCTCGCGTCGGCGTTTGCGGCGCAGTCGGACTTCGCGCGGGCGAAGGCCGCGATCGAAGCAGCGTTGCGCGAACGGCCGGACTCGCTCGACTACCGCCTCACCCTGGCGGAGGTCGAGCTCGCGAGCGCGGACTTCGAGGCCGCGGAGCGCGCGGCGCGGGAAGCCTTGAAGCTCGCGCCGCAGCAGTCGCGAGCGCACCAGGTGCTGGGGCGCGTGCAGTTTCTCAGCGGTCGCACGAGCGAGGGTCTCGCTACCCTCGAGCACGCCGTGCGGCTCGCGCCGGACGAGGTCGCGGCGCGCGAGTTGTTGCTCGAGGCGCTGCACCGCGCCGGACAGCGTGAACGAGCCGAAACGCTCGTCCAGGAGTCTCTGCGCCGCGCCGCGACCGCCGACTGGGCCCGCGCGCAGCTCGAACCGAAAGCACCCCCAGGAACCCAACGATGACTTTGCTCGAAGTGTGCGTGGACTCGCTCGAGGCCCTCGAACGTGCGCAGCGCTCCGGCGCCGCGCGGCTCGAGCTGTGCGAACGGCTCGACCTCGGCGGCCTGTCGCCCTCGCGCGAATTCCTCGAACGCGCGCTCGCGGCCGCGAAGGTCCCGCTGCACGTGATGGTGCGCCCGCGCGCCGGCGATTTCGTCTACAGCGACGTCGAGTTCGACGCGATGAAGCGCGAGCTGCAGCGCCTGCGCGATCTGCCGGTGGCCGGCGCGGTGTTCGGCGTGTTGAAGCCGGATTCGACCGTCGACGTGCGCCGCACGCGCGAGCTCGTCGAGCGCTCTCGGCCGATGAGCGTGACCTTCCACCGCGCCTTCGACGACGTGCCCGACAAGCTGGCGGCGCTCGAGCAGTTGATCGAGCTCGGCGTCGAGCGCGTGCTCACCTCCGGCGACGCGCCCAACGCCTTCGAGGGCCGCGCGCTGCTCCGCAAGCTCGTCGCCGAAGCCGACGAACGCATCATCGTGCTCCCCGGCGGCGGCGTGCGCGCGCACAACGCGGCGCACATCATCGCGGACACCGGCGTGCGCGAGCTGCACAGCTCGACGCCGTTCCAGCTCGGCGTGCACTAGCGCGAATCGAGTTTCGCGCTCCACACGCCGTCGGTGCTCGTGACGCTGACTTCGATCCAAGCGCCGTCGAGCCCGCGGCGGAGCGAGAAGCGCTGCGGCCCGTCGCTGGACTCCGCGTTCGAAAGTTGCACGCGGAAGATCTGCAGCAGTTGCACGCCGCCGCCAGTGTTCTCGTTGTCGCCGTCGTCGACGGCGCGCCACTCGCGAAACGGCCAGCGCGCCGCAGTTCACGCGAGCTCGGCCATCGCGTAGCGCGCGACGACGCCTTCTCCGGCGAGCGCGGCTTCGACCTTCGCGCGGTCGAGGCCCGCGCCTTCGCGCAGCCCTCCGCCGTGGATGCCGGAGGCGATGAACAGCGCGTCGAGACCCGCTCGGTTGGCGCCGAGCACGTCCGTGCCGAGCCCGTCGCCGATCGCGAGCACGCGCTTCGAATCGGGCTCGCGGCCGAGCAAATCCGCGAGTTCGCGCCGCGCGAGCGCGTAGATCGGCGCGTGCGGCTTGCCCGCCATCACGACGCGGCCGCCGAGCGCCTCGTAGTCGCGCGCGAGCGCGCCAGCGCACCAGAACAGCTTCTCGCCGAGCCGCACGACGATGTCGGGGTTCGCGCAGACCATCTCGAGGTCGCGCTCTCTCGCGCGCGCGAGCCGTTCGCCGTAATCGGCCGGCGTCTCGCGGTCGAAATCGTCGAGGCCCGTCACGCCCACGAAACGAGCTTCCTCCAGGCTCGAGAGCTCGAGGCCGAGCCCGTCCCAGAGCAAGGTGTCGCTCGCCGGTCCGATGCGGTGCATGGGGCCGGGCGCGCGCGCCGCGAACTCGGCGCGAATCGCGTCGCCGGAGGTCACGATCGCATCCCAGGCCGCGCGCGGCACGCCGAGCCGGTCGAGTTGGCGCGGGATCGGCGCGCGCGGCTTGGGGACGTTCGTGATCAGCACGACGCGGCCGCCCGATTCGCGGAACCTCACCAGCGCCGCCGCCGCGCTCTCGAACACGCGCACGCCGTTGTGCACGACGCCCCACAGATCGCAGAACAGCGCGTCGTAGCGCTCGCGAAGCTCGTCGAGCCGCTCGGGAAACTCCACGCGCGCCCCGCTCGAAGCGGACGCGCCGCGACTTCGCTCCCTCGTCATTCGAAGACCGCGCTCGAGCTAGCCGCCGCGCCGCGGGTTGTAGGCCGGCATCGCGACTCGGTCGGGATCGCCGGGCACCGGATCGAATCCGCCGGCTTCCCAGCGCCGCGCGGCGCGCTCGAGCTTCGAACGCTCGCTCGCGACGAAGTTCCACCACATGTGCCGCGGGCCGATCGCGTCGCCGCCGATCACGACCAGGCGCGTCGCTTCGCGCGCCACGATGCGCACCGCGCCGTCGAGCACGGCCATCTGGCACGCCGCGAGCGGCTCGCCCGACAGCTCGACGCTTTCGATCGGACTGTAGAGCGCCATCTGCTCCGCGAGCGCCGGCAACGGCCAGTTCGCGCCGGCTTCGAGTTGAACGTCGAGGTACAGCGTCGGCGAGGCGACCCGCACGGGCGACGTGGCGCCGTAGGCTTCGCCGACGAGGACGCGCACGCGCGCGCCGGCGACGGTGAGGCTCGGAATCGCGGCCGCGGGGACGTGCTGGAACGTCGGATCGCTCTCTTCGAGCGACTCGGGCAGCGCCACCCACAACTGCAAGCCGTGCAAGCGCCGCGAGCGCCCGAGCTCGTCGGCCGGCGCGCGTTCGCTGTGCACGATGCCGGCGCCCGCGCTCATCCAATTGATGGCGCCGGGCGCGATCTCCTGCACGCTTCCGAGGCTGTCCCGGTGCACGAAGCGGCCGTCGAAGAGGTACGTGACCGTCGCCAAACCGATGTGCGGGTGCGGGCCGATGTCGCTGTCGGCATCGGGCGCGAGCGTGACCGGCCCGAAGTGATCGAAGAACACGAACGGCCCGACCGAGCGCCGGGCGAGCTGCGGCAGGACGCGGCGGACCTTCAAGCCTCCGCTGAGATCGGAAACGCGCGCTTCGAGGCGTTGCATCGCGCGCCTCAGCTCTGCGAGGCAAGCGCCGTCGTCACGTCGATCGAACCGGTGAGGATGCGGTGGATCGGGCACTTGCCAGCGATCTCCACCAGGCGTGCGCGCTCGTCGTCCGTCAGGTCGCCTTCGACGTGGAGCGTGCGCCGCATCGAATAGCGGGTCTTGCCCTCGTCCGTCTTGCCCTCCTCGCGCGCGATCTCCACGCGCAGATCGCGCACGGCCATGCCCTTGCGGCGGATGTAGAGCTCGAGCGTGAGCGCCGTGCAGGCGGCGAGCGCGGAGTCGAGCAGGTCGTGGGCGTCGGGCGCGGCATCGCTCGAGCCGAGCAGCTTGCTCACATCGGCGTTCCAGGCGTGCCGGCCGTTCGTGAGCGTGGTGAGTGCGCCGTGGGCGCGGTGCAGGCGGGCTTCGATCGACATGGCCGCGAATGTAGCGCACACGTTCGCCGCGGGACATCGTCGGGCCCCAGCGCGATGTCGATCAACGCTCGACGAGTCCGTCGGTCAAGGTCTCGATGGCGATGCGCTTGACCGCCAAGGCGCCGCGCTCCGTCGCCGCGGCGATCGCGGGGCGCGCGAGGAACTCGTCGACGCGCCGCTCGCGCTCGTCGACGGCTCGCCCGAGCGCGGGGAAGCGCGCGCGCAGCTCCGGCGACGCGGCCGCCTTCTCCGCCGCGCAATCGGAGTGCGTCGTGAGCACGACCAGCTTCACGCCGTTCGCAACGGCGAGCTCGAGCATCTCCACCTCGCGCTCGCTCATGACCGACCCCGCGGTGCGGATCACGTAGTAGTAGCGCCGCGTGTCCCCCACGAGTTCGTTGGTGTCGATGCGCGCATCCATGCACACGAGCAACGCGACGAGCGGGTGGCGCGGCGTGCGCGGGAAGCGCGAGCGCATCCCCGACGAGAGCCGGTTGTGCTGCAGCATCTCCTCCCACACCTGGTCGGGCGTGATGTCGTGGTGGTGCTCGAAGTCATAGCTCTCGAGCCCGTCCTGCAGCCCGTAGCCGACGTCGACGAGCGCCCCGCCCATCACGAACTGCGCCTTGCGGCCCAGACTGGTGCAGCGGCCCACGAGCAGCGTCGCAACCGCGGTCAGCACCAGCGCCGAAATCACCTTCACCTTCATGGACTCACCTCGCGGTCCGGGGCCGGTGGAGAGCAGGCGACAAAGCCTCCGGCGCGCGGGCCATGCAAGGTGTATCGAGAGTTCGCGCTACTTCGAGGGCCGCATTTGGGCGTACAAGGCCGCCGCCTTCGGCCCGCCCGAGCACCGGGTGGGACTGGCCGCGCAGCTCAGGCCGCGCCGATCTCGCGCCGCAGCCACATGCGAGCGACGCGCCAGCCGCGGACGACGGTCGGCTCGCTCACGCGCAGAGCGCTGGCGGTGTCCTCGACGGAGCAGCCGCCGAAGAAGCGCAGCTCGACGATGCGCGCGAGCTGGCCGTCGACTCTGGCGAGCTTCTCGAGCGCCGCGTCGAGACCGATCAGGTCCGGCGCCGACTGCTCGAAGAGCTCGACGACGTCTTCGAGCACCAAGCGCTCGCGGTCTCCGCCGCGCTTGAGCGCCGCACGCTTGCGGGCGTGGTCGACGAGCACGCTGCGCATCGCCTTCGAAGCCACTCCGAGGAAGTGCGCGCGGCTCGCGTACTCCTGCCCCACGCCGGCGCTGGCCAGGCGGATCCAGGCCTCGTGCACCAGCGCCGTGGGCTGCAGCGTCGGCGCGCCGTCGTCCTCCATCGCGCTGCGTGCGATGCCGCGAAGCTCGCCGTAGAGCAGCGGAAACAACTCGGAGGCCGCGCGTTCGTCGCCGGCCGCGAGGCGAGCGAGCAGGGCGCTGGTGAGGGTCTGCTGCTCGGAATCCATTCGAAACGATCGACGTCGAAAGCTACTCCGACTTCGGGCAGGCGGCAACCGACGCGCTGGAGGGGGCGAGCGGCGCGGGCCGGCGGCCGAGTTACGATAGCGGCTCGATGGACCCCGAACGCTGGCGGCGCGTGCGTGCGATCGTCGAAGAGGTCCTGGACTTTCAGGGCGACGCCGCGGCGCTCGAGCGCCGGTTGCACGAGCGCTGCGACGGCGACGCGCCGCTGTTGCGCGAAGTGCGGGAGCTGCTGGCCGCGGACGACGAGAGCGCGCTGACGCCGCCGGCGGCGGCGAACGTCGCCGAGCTCGTCCACCGCTCGGCGTCGCGCGACGCGGAAGCCGCCTGCGGCACGCGCGCCGGTCCCTATGTGCTCGAACGCGTGCTCGGCACGGGTGGCATGGGCGTCGTCTACCTCGCGCGCCGCGCCGACGTCGACTTCGACCAAGTCGTCGCGCTCAAGCTCGTCAAGCGCGGCATGGACACGGACGAGGTCGTTCGGCGCTTCCACCGCGAGCGCGCGCTGCTCGCTTCGCTGCAGCACCCCGGCATCGCGCGGCTCTACGACGGCGGCTCGACGGCCGATGGGCGGCCGTGGCTCGCGCTCGAGCACGTCGACGGACTCTCGATCGACCGTTGGTGCGACGAACGCCGCGCGAGCACGGCGCAGCGCATCGCGCTGTTCCAGAAGGTGTGCGCCGCCGTCGCCTTCGCGCACCGCAACATGGTTGTGCACCGCGACATCAAGCCCTCGAACATCCTCGTCAGCGAGGACGGCTCGCCCAAGCTGCTCGATTTCGGGCTCGCGAAGCTGCTGCACGGCGAC
>CALFYL010000233.1 GCA_937952135.1 uncultured Planctomycetia bacterium | reverse complement strand
TCAGCCCGTGACGAGCTGCCAGGCGCGGCCGAGCCACTCGTGCAGCGCCCAAGCGCTCTCGCGCAGGGCCTTCGCGCTCGGCAGGAAGGTCGCGACGCGCAGGTCGGCGGGAGCGCGGAAGCCGGTGGGGGCGGCGACGACGTCGAACCCGGCCGAGCGCGCCCACTCGACCGCGCGCGGCATGTGCCAGGCGTGCGTGACGAGGTAGGCGCGCGACACACCGGCTCCGCGCAGGATCTCCGCCGAGTTCGCCAGGTTCTCGCGCGTGTTCGCCGAGCGCTCCTCGATCCACTTCACCTCGAGTCCGAAGTCGCGCTCGAGCGCTTCCTTCATCATCGCGGCGTGCGAGCGAACGCCCGCGCGCGGCGCGCCGCCCGAGACGAGCAGCGGCAGCTTCGTCGTCCGAGCGAGTCGTGCGCCGTAGCGCAGGCGTTCGAGCGTCAGCGGGCCGCAGGACGCCGCCCCGTATTCAGGTGCGTGGAGCTGCGCGTCGCCCGCGAGGACGACGATCGCGCCGCAGCCGTGGTCGAGCCGCGCTTCGTCGAGCGCTTCTTCCGACTGCAACGCCCGCAGCAGGAAGGCCGAGACGAGCGGCGTGCTCAGCAGCACGAGCAGCGCCAGGGCGCTCGCCATCAAGGCGCGTCCGACCTTCGGCGAGCGCTTTCGCAGGAACCAGCCGACGCCGCCGACGACCAGCAGCGAGAGCGGCGGCATCAGGAACGGTTCCATCGCGGTGCGCCGCGCGCGCGCTCGATCCGCCGCGCGCTCAGAACGAGAACTGGGCGCCGACGGTCAGCGTGCCCAGGTTCGCCAGCGGCGCGTTGCTCTCGGCGTCGGCGTACTCGAGGTGCCACTTGATGTCGTGGCCTTCGAGGTAGTGCGTGAAGCCGACGCGGTAAACGTCCGTGCCGTCGTCGCGGTCGAAGTTCTCGACGCGGCCCTGGAGCGTGAACGAGTCGCCGAGCAGCACCGCCGCGGTGACGCCCCAGGAATACAGATCTCCGAGGCCTTCGCCCTTGTCGACGACCTCGCCCGCGAAGTACACGGGCCGCCAGGACGCGTACGCTTCGAGCGCCTGCGACGACACGTCGTCGGTCTCGGTGTCGATGTACGCCGCGCCGCCGACGGTCAGCGCGAACTCTTCCGGCGCGTCGAAGGGGCCTTCGTTGATGTGCATGCCGCCGCGGTCGCCCGTGACGTGCCACAGTCCGCGGCCGGTGATCGCCACCGAACTCCCGAAGTTGTCGATGCCGTTGTGCACGCCGAGGAAGCCCTCGAGATCGCCGATGCGCAC
The DNA here is from genome assembly GCA_937952135.1 of uncultured Planctomycetia bacterium. GTDB lineage: Bacteria > Planctomycetota > UBA1135 > UBA1135 > WYBT01. Next base: position 9,307 of record CALFYL010000233.1, on the reverse strand, counting down.
GTTCAGCGTCGCGCCGTTCGTGAACGCGTCCCAGTCTTCTCCCTGGAAGGTGCGCTCGAAGAACAGGAGCTGGTTGTCGTCGTACAGCGCGGATTGCAGGAACGGATTGCGGATGCGGCCGATCTGCAGGTTGACGTTCTCGTTGAACTCGCGCTTGGCGACGAGTTCGAAGAGGCGCAGCTCTTCGACCTCGCCGACGAGGCCGAGGTAGCCGAGTCCCGAGTGGCGCTCGCCGCGGAAGCCGAAGCGCAACTGCCAGCCTTCGACTTCGGCGTCGACCCACATGCGCGCGGCCGTGACCGACAGGCCGCGCAGGCGGTCGGAGCCCGCGATCACGCGGCGCGTGTTCGAGCCGACGAAGGCGAACTTCAAGTAGCCGCTCACGTCGACGTTCCAGCCGGACTGGTACTCGCGTTCGAAGTCGAGCAAGCCGTCGTCGAGCGCGTCGAGACCGGTGGCCGCGCCTTCGCTGCCGGCGACGGGCTCCTGCGGCTGCGGCTCCTGCACGGGATCCTGCTGCGCTTTGGGCGCCGCGGCGGGGCGCGCGAAGGCGGTGGCAGGGTTGAGATCGTTCTGCGGATCCTGCAGCGCGATGGCGAGCGCGGCGCAAGCAAAGAGGGGCATTGGCGGTGGGGGCGTCAGGGAATGCCGGCCAAGGAGTGTCGGCCAGGGACTTTCAGGGGGGCGGGCGTCGCCGTGGGCCAACGCCTGACGGGGCACGGAGGATAGCTCTCCGGGGACGACCGCGCCAAGCCAAGGATGCGCGCGCGGCGAACGGGCCCTTTCGAAGGATCTCGCTGCTTGCGCGCGAGGCTTCGGACGCGCGTCGAGCGACGTGGAGAGCGAAGTTCTCGGCGACGAGCACGTTTGCGGCGAAACTCGGCGCTAGCACCGAAGAACACCCTCCACGCGTCGAACGCCGCCTCGCGTAGACTCCGCGCGCGAACTCACTCGCGCCGACGATGATCCAAACCTGGCCCTTCCTCACGAACGCAGCGCCGATTTCGGGCCGCTACAAGTGCGCTCCCGAGGACTTCGTCGTCGACGAGCTGCCCGCCTACGCGCCGAGCGGCGAAGGCGAACACTTGCTCGTCCAGATCCGCAAGCGCGGGCTCTCCACGCACGAAGCCGTGGCGAGGATCGCGCGCGTGCTCGGTCTCGCGCCGGCGCAGATCGGCGTCGCGGGGCTCAAGGACGCGCAAGGCGTGACAAGTCAGTGGATCAGTGTGCAGGGCGTCGAGCGCGCGCGCCTCGACGGCCTCGGCGAGCACGGGATCGAGGTGCTGCAGGCCGAGCGCCACAAGAACAAGCTGCGCGTCGGGCACCTGCGCGGCAACCGCTTTCGGATCCGGCTGCGCGAGATCGAGCCGTCGAGCGACACCGCGCTGCGCGGCGTGTTCGACGAGCTCGTGCGCCGCGGCGTGCCGAACTACTTCGGCGAGCAGCGCTTCGGAATGCGCGGCGACACGTGGCGCATCGGCCGCGCGCTCTTGCTCGAAGAGTGGAACGAAGCGGTGGCGTGGCTCGCGGGCCGGCCCGGTCCGCACGATTCGGGCCGCGTGCTTCGCGCGCGCGAGCTCTTCGACGCGGGCGATTTCGAGCGTGCAGCCCAGGCGTGGCCGGGCGGATTTCGCGTGTGCATCCGCGTGTGCCGCGCACTCGCGAAGTCCGGCGGCAACGCGCGCCGCGCGCTGTACGCCATCGACCACGGTCTCCTGCGTTTCTACACGTCCGCGTACCAGAGCTGGCTGTTCAACGCGCTGCTCGCGCGGCGCCTCGAGCAGTTCGACCGCGTGCAACTCGGCGACCTCGCCTGGTTGCACCGCAACGGAGCCGTGTTCCTCGTGAAGGACGTCGCGCTCGACGCGCCGCGCGCCGAAGCGCTCGAGATCTCCGCGTCGGGGCCGCTGTTCGGCACGCGCATGAGTTCGCCGCAGGGGCTGCCGCTCGAGCTGGAGCAGGCGGTGCTCGCGAGCGAGGGCCACGCGCTGGAGGCCTTCACGCGCCCAGGCCGCCTGCAGTGGCAAGGCGGCCGCCGACCGTTGCGTTTTCCGCTCGCCGAGTGCGCCTTCGAGCGCGGCGAAGACGAGCGAGGCGCGCACCTCGAACTGCGCTTCGATGCGCCGCCGGGCGCGTACGCCACCAGCGTGCTGCGCGAGTTGCTCAAGCGAGACGACGTGGCGCTGGAGGGTGCGCCGGCGGCGTCGGGTGCGGAGGACGCAACGAACGGCGCGACGGACTCGGAGGATTCCGCGCGCAGCGAGTGAAGGCGAAACCGCGGCGCGCTCGCCACATCGTCAGCGAAAAGGGGCCTCGCGTTTGGGCGTGCGGACTGAAACCGCTGCGCGGGGCGCGGGCGTCGATCTAGTTCGCAGTCCGGAAAAGCGAAGAAACTTCAAGCAGGCGCTTTTGGAAGGCCGATGGCCCCCCGCCGCGACTCGCACTCCCCGTCGAGTCTCGCGGCGCCCCATGCGCTCCGATCTCGCCTTCCGAACCCCATCCCTGTCCCCTGCGCGCGCGAGCAACGTGCGTCAGTTCATGGCCGGCGCGTGTGCGCTCGTCGGGCTCGGGGCGATCGGCGCCGCCTTTTGGGAAGTCGACCTCAAGTACTCGACGCCGACGCCCAGACCGGCGTCGCTCGCGGAGGTCGAGCCGGGTGCGCAACTCGAGCTGCCCGCGGATCTCGAACGCTTCCTACGCTCGGCGCCCGGCCCCACGCTGCTGCACTTCTTCAATCCGCAGTGTCCGTGCTCGCGCTTCAACCTGGAGCACGTGATCGAGCTCGCGCGACGTTTCGAAGGCCGTGCGCGCGTGCTCGCGGTGCTCGCGGAGGGCGAAGAAGCGGCGGACGCGGTCGAGGCCCTGAGCGAGCATTTCCCGGCGCGCGTCGACTCCGGCGGCCGGCTCGCGGAGGCCCTGGGCGTGTACTCGACGCCGCAGGCCGCGATCGTCGGCCCCGATCTGCGTCTGTACTGGCGCGGCAACTACAACCGCACGCGCTACTGCGTCGAACCAAACAGCGAATACGCGCGCATCGCGCTCGAGGCGGCGCTCGCGGGACGCTCGGCGCCGCAGTTCGACTCGCGCGCCACGCTCGCCTACGGCTGTGAATTGCCGGGCGCGGAGGACGACGCGCGATGAGCACTTCCGCGGCGTCGAAGGATCCGCAGCCCGCGGCGGAGGGCTCGTCCGAAGGCCAGTTCCGAGCCGCCGACGCCGGGAGAGACGGGCCCGAGCAGCAGCGCATCCTGCGCCCGATCTACGAGCGCGGCGACAAATGGATCGCGCGCTTCCTGTGGATGCACTTCGGCGTCGCGCTCCTGCTGGCGCCCTTCTACGGCACGTGGTCGGCGGCGTTCACGGTTGGGGGACCGGCGCTGCTGATGTTCCTCGCTGCGCGCAGGCTCGCACCGGCCGAGTTCGTCACTCGCTGCGTGGCCGGCATTTCGCTGCAGAGCTTCTGCGCGTTGCACATCTACCAGATGCACGGCCAGGCCGAGCAGCACTTCTGGTTCTTCACCGCGTTCACGCTGATGATCTGCTACCGCGACTGGGTCTGCATGTGGCCCGGCGCGCTGCTCATCATCGGCCAGCACATCCTGTTCGCGCTGCTGCACAACGCCGGCACGAACCTCTTCTTCTTCGAGAACGACGTCGTGAGCTTCACGAAGTTGTTCTTTCACTTCGGGATCGCGATCGTGCACGTCGGAATCTGCGGCGTGTGGGCGCACGATCTGCGCCGGCGCGCGATCCTCGAGGACCGTTCGCGGCGCGAGCAGGAGCGGCGCATCCAGGAAGTCTCGGAAGCGAAGCGCGACGTCGAGCTCGTGTCGGGCGACCTTCAGCGCACGCAGCGGCGGCTGGTCGAGGACATCGAGCGGCGGCGCGAGGTCGAGGCGCAGTTGATCGCGCAGGCGCACGAACTCGAAGTCGCGCGCGCGGCCGCGGAGCAGGGAGCTCGCGCCAAGTCGGAGTTCCTCGCGGCGATGAGCCACGAGATCCGCACGCCGATGAACGGCGTGATCGGCATGACCGGGCTGCTGCTCGAGACGCGCCTCGACGCCGAACAGCGCGAGTACTCCGAGACCGTGCGTTCGAGCGCCGAGGCGCTGCTCGCGATCCTCAACGACATCCTCGACTTCTCGAAGCTCGAGGCCGGCCGGATGGCGATCGAGAGCGCGCCCTTCGATCTGGAGCGCGTCGCCGTCGAAGTGCTCGAGCTGCTCCAGCCCCGGGCGCTCGCGGCCGGAATCGAACTCGTGCTGCGCTTCGATCCCGCGACGCCGTGCGAGGTGCTCGGCGACTCGGGCCGCGTGCGGCAGGTGCTGATGAACCTCGTCGGAAACGCCGTGAAATTCACCTCCGCGGGGCACGTGCTCGTCGACATCGGCGCCGAGCCTGCGCGCGACGGACGGCCGCTGTACCGCTGCGCGGTGAGCGACACCGGCGTCGGGATCCCCGCGGACCGCCTGCCGCATCTGTTCCAGATGTTCTCGCAGGCCGACGCGTCGACCACGCGCCGCTTCGGCGGCACTGGCCTGGGGCTCGCGATCTCGCGCCAGTTGGCCGAGTTGATGGGCGGGCGGATCGAGGTCGAGAGCGTCGAAGGCCGAGGATCGACCTTCACGCTCGAGCTGACGCTGTCGGCGGCGGAGACGCACATCGAGGATGGCGGCGGAGTTCAGCCCGCGCAGGTCGCGCCGCGGCAAGCGCTCGTGATCGCACCGCTGCGAGTGTTCGCCGACGTGCTGCGCGAGCATCTGAGCGCGCTCGGACTGTCCGCGACGTGCGTCGCGAGCCTCGACGAAGCGGCGTCGCTCCTGCGCTCGCGTACGGAGTCCGCGCCGCCGGCGCTGTGGGTGATCGACGGCCGTCTGCTCTCCAGCGAAGGCGTCGAAGCGCTCGCGGCCGCGCGCCGGACGCCAGCGGGCGCGGCGCTGGACATCGTCGCGCTCTCGCGCGACCGCCGCCTCTCGTCGCGGCTCGATGCGGCCGGCGTGGCCGGAGTGCGCGTGATCCCTCGGCCCCTGCGGCGCGCGGCGTTCCGTCAGGCGTTCGTCGGCGGCGCGGAGCCGGCGCCCGTCGCACCGCAGGAGCGCGCCGAGACTCCGCTTCCGCCGACGAGGCTGCGCGTGTTGCTCGCGGAGGACAACCCCGTGAACCAGCGCCTCGCCCGCAAGCTCCTCGAGCGCCTGGGCTGCCGCGTGGATCTCGCCGCGGACGGACGCGAAGCCTTCGAGCATTGGTGCCGCGTGCGCTACGACGCGGTGTTCATGGACTGCCACATGCCGAACGTCGACGGCTACGAGGCGGCTTCGCTCATTCGATCGCACGAACCCAGCGGGGAGCGCGTGCCGATCATCGCGCTCACGGCGAACGCGATGAACGAAGACCGAGCGCGCACGCTGGCGGCCGGCATGGATCGACATCTGGTGAAGCCGATCGTGCGCGAAGAGCTGGCCGAGGTCGTCGAGGCGCTCGCGTCGCGCAGCGTGCGAAGCTCGTGAGCGCGCGGCGTCGAGTCTCCGCGAGGCGCGACGACGTGCTGGACGTTGGCGGCGTGAAGGCCGCGCGTCAGCCCGCTTCGGTCGCCGCGTTCGGTCCGCGCGCTTCGAGCGCCTCGTCGGCTCGCTTGCGCCAGTTCCACAGCTCGTAGCCTTGGTTCTGCGGCAGCGGCTTGCCGAGGATGCGCGCGAGCATGCAGATCTGGCCGCGGTGGTGCGCCTCGTGCGCGATCGCGTAGGCGACGAAGCCGACGATGTCGGGCTTGAAGTCCGGAACGTGGCCTCCGGCGGCGAGCGAGGCGCGGATCAGCTCGACGACTGCGGCCGAACTCGCACGCAGAGCCGCGCGCAGTTCGTCCTGCGTCACGCTCTCGCGATCGACCTTGGCCGGCGCCTCGAAGGACTCGCCGCGACGTTCGAGCCACAGGCAACGCACGTTGTGGATGTGCGCGAACACGCCGCGGATCACGCGGCCCTTGCCCACCGGCGCCTCCAGCGACCAGATCTCGGGGTCGAGGTGCTCGAGCAGGTACTGGTGGATGCGCTCGCTCGTCTCGAAGGCGTGGACCAGCGCTTCGCCGAGATCGACGGGTTGCTTGCCCCGTCCCTTCGGCGGCTTCGCGCTCGGCGCGACGGGCATCGAGGGCGGCGCGGGCGTCGACTTGCGCGACTTCGGCGCCTCGTCCGTTGTCTGCGGCTCGGCGGCGGCGCGCTTGCGCTTGCCGCCCGCCGCCGCTTTCGAGGTCTCGTCTGCGCCGGCGCGCGCGCTCGGCTTGCTCTGGCTCTTCTTGCTGCTCGACTTGCTCATGGATGGTGCGGATCGCGTGCGACTTCCACGCGCCGGGGAACGCGAGCGGCCAAGGCTAAGATCCGCGCGCTCGCGACGCACGATTCCAGTTCGCGCGCGCGAGCCATCCGAGGACAACGCACACCATGGTCGCCGAAACGGTTTCGCTCGAAGGGCACCTGATCGACTCCGACATCCTGCGCAAGGCCTTCGCGCGCATCGTCGAGGGCGGCGGCGAGTTCGAGGTGCTCGAAGCCCGCATCGGCGCGACGAACCAGGACCCGTCGTTCGCCGTGCTCTCGGTGAAGGCCGCGAACCCCGAGGCCCTCGATCGCATCCTCGAGGGGCTGCGCTACCTCGGCGCGTCGGCGCAGGTCTCCGACGCGCGCACCGCGAGCGCCGAAGCGGACGGCATCCTTCCCGACGAGTTCTACTCGAGCACGAACTGCGTGACCTTCGTGAGGCTCGAAGGCCGTTGGCGCCAGGTGCGCGAGCAGAAGATGGACTGCGCCGTCGTCGTGCGAGACGGCGAGCCGGTGTGCGTGAAGCAACGACTCGTGCGAGCGGGCGAGCCCGTCGTTCTGCGCGGCGCGGGATTGCGCGTGAAGCCGCTCGAGCGCAGCCGCTCCTACTCGGTGTTCGGGTTCATGTCGAACGACGTGTCGGCCGAGACGAACAAGGGCCTCGCGATCGCGGGCGTGGCGCGTGAAATGCGCCGCACACGCGAGGCCGGGGAACGCATCGTGTTGGTCGCGGGGCCGGCGATCGTGCACTCGGGCGGGGACGCGGCGCTCGCACGGCTCGTGCGCGACGGTTGGGTCGATGTGCTGCTGTCGGGCAACGCGTTCGCGGTGCACGACCTCGAGAAGGCGATCCTGCACACGAGCCTCGGCGTGTGCCAGATGAGCGGCCGCGCGGTCGAGGGCGGCAGTCGCAACCACTTGTTCGCGATCAATGCCGTGAACCGCGCGGGCGGAGTGCGCGCGGCGGTCGAGCGCGGCCTCGCCAAGTCCGGCGTCATGTTCGAACTGGTTCGCAAGGGCGTTCCGTTCGTGCTCGCGGGTTCGATCCGCGACGACGGTCCGCTCCGGGACGTGATCACGGACACGCTGGCGGCGCAGTCGGCCTATGCGAAGGCGCTCGAGGGCGCGGGAATGTGCCTGATGCTCGCGTCGGCGTTGCATTCGATCGCCGTTGGGAACCTTCTTCCGGCCAGCGTGCGCACGGTGTGCGTCGACATGACCGAGGCCTTGCCGGTCAAGCTCTCGAACCGCGGGACGCTGCACGCCGTGGGGCTCGTGACCGATGTGGGGTACTTCCTCGAGCGCCTCGAGGCGGAGCTGAAACAGGCCTAGATCCGGCTCGAAGTTCGCCGGCGGCGCCCGGGGCGGGAAAAATCGGGGGCGCGGTCTCAAGCGGGGCGGGCGAGTGGTCGATTCCCGGCGCACCCCTTCCTGAGGACACCTCATGCGCACTTGCCCGTCGACCGACCGTTCGTATCGATCCCGCGCCGCCGTCAGCGTCGCCACCGCCGCGCTGTGCATGCTCGGCGCGTCGAGTTGCGCTTCGAGCGGAGCGTCGCGCGCGACCACGCCCGTGCCGTGGGACAGCGCGGCGCCGGTCCCGGCCGCGTTCACGCCCCCGGGCGACGCGGATTCCGAGCCGTACGCGAAGAAGGGCTTCTTCATCGGCGGGCTCGGCACGGTCCAGACGCTGAACGACGCCGATTTCGACGGTCAGTCGATCCTCGTCGAGCCGACCGGGGTCGCGCTCGCGCTGCCGGAGGTCGATCCGGGACTCGGCTGGGGTCTGACCATCGGTTATCGAGGCGTGAGGAATTCGCTCCAGTACACGTACACCGCCTCGACGCACGACGACGACTTCCTGGGTACGTCGCAAGAGGACGACTTCAAGACCTACAGCCTCGACTTCAAGCACTACTGGAACATCGAGCAGCGCCTCCAACCGTACGTCATGCTCGGCGTGTCGGTGCCGCGCTTGATCGTGAAGGACGGCGCGAACAACGGCGTGGTTTCCGGCGACGCGGTGTTCCAGGGCATCGGCGCCAATCTCGGTGGCGGGGCCGCGCTCTACCTCGCTCCGCGCCTCGCGCTGTTCGGCGAAGCGTTCTACCGCTGGACCGAGATGGACCGCGCGCGGGGTCTCGGCGTGAACCGCGACATCATGGGCCACCTCGACGGCTCGGGCTTCGGAGTGCGCGGCGGATTGTCGTACACGTTCTGATCCGCGGCGCAGCTTCGCACGCTGCGCGGCGCGAGAAGTACGAACTTTGACCGTCGGACCGTACGTAGCTCGGCCCTTCGTCGAGCACGCTGACTTGCCTCTAGCTTGGCGCCCCGATGCGCGGCCCCCTCGCCGCGCGCGCCAAACTCGATGCAAGCACGCAAGCGATTCTCGTACGTGGCCCCACGCGCCCGGATGCGGTGCGGTGGGGCTGGGCTCTCCGCGGTTCTGTGGATCGTCGGACTGACGGTCATGGTGCTGCCGTTCCTGCGCGAGCGGGACAACATCGGCAGTTCCAGCGGGGATTTCGGCCGCACTTCGGAGAAGGACGTACCGTTCGCGGAGGACGTCGCGAACTTCGAAAGTGAGTTCGGCGCCGACGTTCCCGGACTGTCGGCGCTGATCGCCGACTCCAGCGAGGAGTATTTCGGCCTCGAGAGCCCCTGGCTGCGCGACTCGGGCGCGGTGGACTTCTTCCGCATCCCCAGCGGCCGGCTCAACTACCAGATCCACTGCGTCGGCTGCCACTCCGAGACCGGCGACGGCGGCGGACCGGCTGCGCGCTTCCTGAACCCGCGCCCGCGCAACTTCCGCAAGGGGCTGTTCAAGTTCACGAGCACGGACGCGTCTTCGCGCCCGCAACGCCGCGACTTGTTCCAAACCATCACGCGCGGACTCGCGGGCTCGTCGATGCCCGAGTTCCGCCTGGTGAACGAGGAGAAGCGCTGGGACCTCGTCGAGTACGTGCGCTGGCTCTCGATGAAGGGCGAGT
>CALFYL010000232.1 GCA_937952135.1 uncultured Planctomycetia bacterium | reverse complement strand
CAGTCCGCATGGCACCGTACGTGTCACCCCGCGCCGGTCGGTGACAGACGCGCCGACGGCGGCAGGGACGCAGGAACGGCACCGTTTCGCCGCGCCCGCAGGACGCGCCGTAGTCGTTCCAGGCGAGCTACAACGTCGCTGGTCAACTAGCGCGTAGGAAGCGGACGGGTGCGGCAGATGCGCGCGTAGGCGGCCACGCGGCGAGGTGGTGAGCGGCGTCATCGCAGCGCCCCCTGTCTGCGCAGTTCGCCGAGCACCTGCTCCTCCACAGTGCGATGAGCAGCGGCCGAAACCGGACTCACGATCGCGTGCTCGACGTTGGCGCGGTCGCGACGGCACGGGAAGCTCAGCGTGTGCTTGCCCTGCCTCGTGACACGCACGCCGACGCTGTTGATGCGCAAGTCGCCGCCGACGCGGAAGCTGACCCAACCCAACAGGCCGGAGAGCACGTCGACTCGCTGCGCGGCGCGGAATTCGACACCGTCGATGTGCAGGCTCATGCCCCACCTCTGTCCGCTCGCGCGCCCGTCTCCACGCCGTCGACCCTTGGCGCCCGCACGTGCGGAAACTCGTAGTGACGCCGCGACTTCGGTTGGACCAGCACCAGCGTCTCGCGCGTGCGGGTGACCGCCACGTAGAAGACGCGGTTCTCGGCCTCGTTGCGTTCAGCCCCGCCTCGCAGGTAGGCGGCGTAAGTCGGCCGCGTCATGTCCGGGATCACGACGACCAGATCGCGCTCAGAACCCTTCGCGACGTGGATGGTCGTCACCGTGGTGGTGGGATCGGGCAGCAGTCCGAGGTGCTTCTCGATCCGCTCGAAGTACAGCCGCCACGCCCGCGACAGCTTCGCGAGCACGTTCACGCCCGTCGCCTCGATCCGCCGCAGAAGGTCTACGAGTCCCAGTTCGCCTTCGAGCTGCGCACGGGTGAACGATCCCTGGCCTTTCATGGCCCGCAGCCGCTCCGTCGTGCTCGTGGGCACGAGCCCGGTCGTCGTCGGCACGAGCGCCGCCAGCGCCGACAATCCGGCCGCGGAGAACGGCCCGTCCACTTCGCTGTTCAGGCGCAGCACGAGGTTGACCGCGCGCACGGCGCGATGGTCGTCGAGCGGGCTCGCGCCGCCCCAGCCCTCGACCGTGAACGGCACGGCGCGCTCGACCAGCGCCTCGGCGACCGGGCGGATCGACACCCGGTTGCGCACGAGCACGAACGCATTGCTCGACTGCTGAACTCGATCGAGCGCCTGATCGAGCGAGCAAGTGACGATGCACCCCTCGCGGTCGGCTGGCCGGTAGACCTTGGGTGTGCGGACCTTGTTGCGCTCGATGATCCGCATCGCCAACTCGTGCGCCGCACGAGGCACCCGATACGACTGCTCCAGCACCTCGCACTGACAGCGCTGGGCGAGCGACTGGATCCACTCCGGCGTCGCGCCGTGCCAGCCAAAGATCGCCTGATCGTCGTCAGCACACACGAACGCCCGCTCGCATGGCGCGAACCACAGCTCGATCACGGCGATCTGGAGCGGCGAGAGGTCGTGCGCCTCGTCGACCATCGCCACGTCCACATCCGGCCGCAGCCCTTGTTCGAGCACTTTGAGCAGTAAGTCGCTGAAATCGAGCAGCCCGTGCTCGCGCTTGAACTCTTCCAGGCGGCGCACGAACAGGCGGAACTGCGGCGCTGACAGGTCGTCGACCGGACACCGGGCGAGCGTCTCCTCAAGGTCGAGTCCGTGGTTGCGCCCCCAGTCGAAGGCGAACAGCATCCTGTCGTCGGCGGTGCGCCCAAGCGTCAGCCCCCGATCGGTGTCGTCGTCCACGCGGCGCCCGTCGACGGTCAGCTTGTAGCCGTGCCGACGCCCGAACTCGGTCATGCGCTTGTCGTCGAGGATCTCCCCGTGACCAAGCTGGAGCAGCCGGAACGCGGCGCTGTGGATCGTGCGGACCCAGGTCAGGCGCGACGGCGGCAACTGGAACCGCTGCAAGGCACGCTGTCGTGCCTCCTCGCGTGAGGCGCGGGTGAAGGTCACGAGCGCGATCCGATCGGGGGGCACGCTCCGACCAAGCTCCAGCGTGAACTGCTCGATCGCGCGCCACGTCTTCCCACACCCCGGTGGGCCAAGCCAAAGGCGGGGCAGGAAGCGCTCCCTATTACGCGCGAGGGATTCGGTCGTGTTCCGAAAAAAAATGCCCTCGAATCGTCGTGTTCCCGTGTTCCGTGTTCCGTTTGGCCCGTCCTGGAACACGGGAACACCGGAACACGAGGTTTGCGGACCATTTTTTTGAGGGAACACGTCGATTCCCTCGCGCGTATTAGGGGCGCTCATCGGCTCGGCTCCAGATGCGCACCTTGGTCCCGTCGATGGTGTGCGACGCCGACGTGTAGCCCAGCTCGCGCAGCACGCGGGTGATGTCCTCGGCGTCGAGGGTCGGCCAGTCGTCGCGCAAGAGGCGCTGCATCGCCGTGGTCTTGAAGCCGACCCGGCCGTCGGGGAGCTTGACCGCCTTGCCGTGGTCGAGGTCCTCGACCGCATCGCCTACGGGAAGGTTGGCGATGGCGGTCTCGATCGCCTCGACGAACCTCGGTTCGCGTGAGGCGTCCGGCGGCTGTTCCACGACGACCGCGTTCGTGAGCCAGCCATTGACGATCTTGTGCCAGATCTCGGGCTTCGTGGGCACGGCCGGTACGCGGTGGATCGCGTCCATGAACGCCAACGCGAAGGCATTGGGCGAGCGAAGCTGCCCGCTCGTGAGGACGAACGTGCCGCCGTCAACCGTCACAACGTAGCGGGCTGGATTCGAGTTGAAGAGGCACAGCTCTTTGACCTCGAAGTCGAGCGCAGCGTCGGCCTCCGCGTCTTCCTGGGCCTCGTCGAACGTCGCGAGCGCATTCGTGACCGTGCGCTTCCAGTAGCGCGGCCCCTTGGCGAGCGCCGAGCCATCCGGCCGATTGGCGAGAGCGGTCTCCAACTCCGCCTGGTCCGTGACGCCTTCCTTGATCAAGGCGAGGACGAACGAGAAGTCGTAGCCGCTGGACGACCGATCGAGTTCGACCCCGTCGGCATCAAGCTCGGGCTTGCCCTGGTTGTTGAACAACCGCCCGATCCGCTTGTTGCGCCGCATGAGCGCGCGAACCCGCTCTGGCATCGAAGGCGCGACCGGCTCTTCGTAGTCGCCATCGTCCGGCGGTGGCAGCGCACGTAGCTGCGCCTGCGGCGCGTGCGAGCCGGCCAGATCAACGGCTTCGAGGAGGTCGCTGGGGTTGTACCGACGGTCAGGCTCGAACACTTCGAACTCGACCAGGATGGGCTGCTCCGGGTTCTTGCGGTTGAACGTGCCGGGCAAGCGCAGGATCCTCGCCGCGTCGTGCGTGTGGTCGCCCCCCAGAGCGCGCCCAAGGTTCTTGGACAGGCTGGAAAGCTCCCCGGGCTCCGCCGACTCGCGCAAGATCCAGTACCCGTGTAGGCCGTGCCCCGACCGCACGAGGAACGACGGCGCAGGCGGAAACGCGCACAGCCGTGAACGCGCCTCTGCCTCGCCGCCGTTGAAGTCCTTGAAGTCGATGTCGACCCAGACCACGGCTCCGCTCAGGCAGTCCGCGGCGGTGCCGACACCCCTCGCGCGTCGCCGGAGCACGCCGAAGAAGATCGCCGCGGATCGCGCGTCGGCCTTCGCCAGCAGTTCGGGAAGCGCAGCCACGACTTCGGCAGGCGAGCTGTACCAGCGTCGGTCCACGGGTAAGCCGCCGCGCTTGTCCTCGATCAGACGCAACTCGATCTCACCGTGCGGTTCGTCGCCAGCGAGGGCGGTGAGGAAGGTCGCGAGCCGCTCGTCGCGGCCTGTATCCAACGACGGCGGTTCAGACTGGTGGTGCTGCTCGTGGTTCACGGGCGCACCTCGGCAGCGAAGTTGCTCGACGCCAGATGCGCGAGCAGCGCCGCTCGACTCACAAACCAGCGCTTGCCGATACGTCGGCCCGGGAGTCGGCCAGCGCGCAGCGCAGCGCGGACTCCGGCTGGAGTGATCCGCAGGACCCTCGCAAGGTCCTCGATCACGAGTAAGTCAGGGAGAAAGATCTGCCGGACATCATTGATGCCCGGCGCACATTCAATTTGAGAGGTAGCCATACCTCCCGTGTGCAGCTCGGGTCGCCCCGGCCAAGATTCTGAAAGTTTCTGATCTACGCGGGCAGCGCCGCATCAATGACAGCCTGCGCAATCGGCGCTGCGTTCCTCATGGAGCTCCTCTGCACGCGGAAGGCGTCAGCGACCGTCTCCTGCCGGTGGCGGCCCCGGAAGAACAAGTACGTGATGGCGGCCTGAACGGGCCTGGGTTGCGAGTGCATCTTGGCAATCACCGCCGCCATGCGGTCGGCAACCTGACGACGGTTCGCGAGGCTCAGCCCCATCGCGAGATCAATGGCGTCGCCCCAGATCGGGTACTCCCGATCGGCGGCGAGATCGCGCAGCTCTCGCAGCACTGCGAGACTCACAACGTCGGTCGCCCTGATCGTGGGTTCCGAAACCAGAACAGGCTCCAGCGAGACCAGACCCGCCTTCCGCGAATTCCCGCGCGGCACGACGAAGTCGAACGCGGCCTTCGCGATGTCTCGGTCCGCAACGACCGCACCGCCCTTCGCGATCCACACTCCGCGCAACCCCAAGTTGCGAAGAAAGGTAGGCACAGCGAGCGCCGCCTCAAGGGGAACTTCTTCGCGCTTGCAGGGGTCTGCCTCGTTGCCTCCGATGTTGTCGACGTAGACGTTGGCCATACCCTTGTGGCTCGCCTCCACGTCGATGTTCCAACCCTCGGTGAAGGTCGTCACACAGATGGCCTGCAACAGCTTCCCGCGCGGGCTGCGGTCCGTTCCATCGAGGGCGCTCGCTTTCGTCTGCTCCTTCCACCTCTCGTACAGCTTGAATGCGTCGGCTACCGGATCCGGTGAATCAGGGACGGCTTCTGCCCAAACTGCGTATGGGAAGTTCGCACCGATCGCGATTCCAAACGCAGCGTTGTAGACGTCCGGGGCGTCGTCAGCAGGGAATCCGTCGATCAGTCTCCACGCCGCGTGGAAGCATTCACTCGCGATCCACTCGGCTTGCAGATACACGATCTCTGCGGGTGAAAACACAGGGACGAGCGCATCGTAGAAGTGCGGGAGCTTCAAACTCGCTTCCAGCATGACCTCGCTGGACAGTTGGCCATTCGGAAGTCGGCGATCCTCGAACTCCGGCGGCGGCTCGGTCGGAGTCTGCGCCCATTCAGGTATCCCATCCCATCGAACAGGAACGCTGCTGTGTCTGTTGCACGCCATGGCACGCAATGTAGCGCAACTACACGCGCCGTTAGATGGCGCAGCGGGCGGCATGGGAGGGAGTCGAGTTAAGTACATAATCGTCGCTCGACATCACTGCCCTCCTCACTGCGTCCCGCCCCGGCTTCGCATAGATCGCCGTGCTCGCCACGCTCCGATGGCACAGCGCCGCCGCGGTCACGAGCACGTCGCCCGTGCGCGAGTAGATGGCCATCGCGAAAGTGTGCCTCAACGCATGCGGATGAACCGATCCGATCCCGGCCCGCTCGGCCCACTGCTCCAGCCGCCGCCGCACGTGACGCGGTCCGATGCGCGCGCCGTGTGCGCTCAAGAACAGCGCGCCGTGGGCTCGCACGCCGATGTGTTCGCGTACCAGTTCGGCCACGTCGAAGGGCATCGGGATCACGTCGTCGCCGCCGTTCTTGAGAACGCGCACGCGGATCTCGCCCGCGTCGAAGTCGAGGTCCTCGATGTCGAGCGCGACCAGCGAGCCAAGGCGCAAACCGGTGCGCGCCATCAGCGTGATCAACGTCCGGTCGCGCCGCTCCAACGGCGTGCTCGCTTGCGCCAGCGCGTTCATGAGCTTCGCCATGTCGCTCTCGCTCAGCGCCTTGGGCGACGGAGGCCGTGTGCGCGCGCGCCGCACGAGTCGCGTCGGGTCCGCCGTGACGTACGCCGCCGCGTGGCAGAACGCGCCGAAGCGCCGCACAGACGATCTGATCGTGTTGCTGCTCGTCGGCTCGCGCGACCCGCCGTCGGCGCGCAGGCGTACGGCATCGCTCGCCAAGAACTTCGCAACCAACTCGTGCGAGACATCTGCAATCGGCGGGTCGCCAGCCCACGCCGCGAACAAGCGCACGTGGCGCTGGGCTTGCTTGATCGTGTGCATCGAGCGGCCGTCCGCTTCGAGTTGCACCAGGTACACACGCAGCGCATCGCTCACGCGCATGCTTCACCGCCTCTTGGACTTCTGCTTGGACTTTGGGCGACGCGAAGTGCGCCGCGAACACACCAGCGCTCAGTCCGCGCGCGCTTGCAAGTCCGCCGCGGGCAATTCGAGCGGCGAAGCGAGTGGACGCGGACGCCCGTCCAGCACCATCGTCATCAAGCCCGCGCGTCCATTCGGAAACCTGTGCACGATCGTCCTGCCGTCCTTGTTCACTTGCAGTCCGCACTCAGGACAACGCGGATGCTCCTCGCCCCAGTTGAGCAGCGCGACGGCGGGAACCCGCGGGCTCGGTCCGCCGCAACGATCACACGGCTCCAAGTCCGGCCCGACGAACTCGCCGCCGTATTGCTCGCGGAACGCATTGGCACCGAGTCGATCGCGCTCCGCATCGATCAACGCGCGGTCGAGCGTTGGGTTGTCCCAGCTCGGCGCGGTCCAGCTTTCGAAGTCCGCGTCGCGTCCGCGCTGACCGCGGCGGTGCAACTTCGCGAACCAGTTGCGGCCCGCCGGCGTGCTGACGAGCAAAGCCCAACCGCGTCGATCCACCAAGCGTTGTGAGACGTGCTGCTCCCAGATTTCCTGCTTGAGGACCGCCGCCTCATCGAGCACCACGAAGTCGAGGCTCTCGCCCAACAGGCTCGACGGGTTGTCAGCGGACTTGGATTCGAGCGTGCTACGACCGCCGCCGAAGTTGACCACGGTCAACGTCTGCTGACGCAACGAGAGCGCCTTGATGCGATGGCGAAACTTGCGCTCGATCACGCGCACCGTGCGCTCGAACGCGAGCCGCGCCAAGTCGTAGGTCGGCGCAACGATCCAGCCCAATGCCTCTCGACGCGGCTGAAAAAGCCCAGCGATAAGCTCGCCTGATGCGCATGTGGTTTTCCCCCAGCGCGATCCGCAACTGAGCACACGCCGCGTTGCCTTCGAGCGATGCACGAGCAACTGGCCAGCGTGCGGCTCGTAGCCGATGCCTTCAAACAACGCGCTCTTCGAGAGTCGTGCCGTCATCGCGCTCATCCTCGCCTTCGAGTGTGTCGATGCGCTCTTCGTCTCCCCAGTCGTCGGCCTCGTTCTCAGCCACGAGGAAGCGACTGACCTCGTCGCGGCTCACCTGCTCGATCGACAGCGTCTTGGTCTCGGTCGCCTCGCCCGCAAGCAAGCGTTCGAGCTTCACGGCGACCTCGGCGGCGCGCACGGCCTCCATCGCGCTCTTCAACTCGAACTGTGACAACGCTTGTGCGGCGCGCGACGCGATGCCGAGCAGCAACTTGCGGTGCCGCATGTTCATGTCGAGCATGGCCTTCGCCAACTTCGCATCGGTCGCGGCCTGCGCCTCGCGCTCGATGTCCTCCAAGCGCTGCTGCCAACGGTCGCGGATCGCGGCGCGCAGGATCGTGCGCTTGCAGAGGCCGTAGTGCTTGGCCACGGCTTCGTACGTTCGGTCTTGACCCATGCCGACGTACAACGCGAAGGCGTCGGGCGGCACCATCGAGTTCTTCATTGCGCGCTCCGTTCGTCGCGAATCTGAGCGAACGTGCGGCCGTCGCCGTCGAGCACCGCGTCGCGGCCCGTGAGCTTCTGCCAGCGCTCGACGATCACGTCGCAGTAGAGTTCGTCCAGTTCGCACAGGAAAGCCTTGCGCTGCGTTTGCTCCGCTCCGATCAGCGTCGAGCCACTGCCGCCGAACAAGTCGAGCACGTTCTCACCGGGACGCGAGGAGTACTGCATCGCACGCACGGCGAGTTCCACGGGCTTTTCCGTTAAATGGACCATGTGCGTGTGGTTGAGCTTCTTCACCTCCCACAAGTCGGTCGCGTTGTTCGGGCCGAGGAACGTGTGCGCCGCGCCCAACTTCCAACCGTAGAACGCGAGCTCGAACGCACCCATGAAGTCCTTGCGCGTCAGCACCGGGTGGCACTTGTCCC